>JAPKMO010000059.1 GCA_026645945.1 Anaerolineae bacterium | reverse complement strand
ATAGAGTCGAAAACTTATGGATGAACCAATTAGACTGTGCCTGATCCTGAGCGGACAGCGGGCTTCAGCCCGCTGCCAGTGGGCTAAAGCCTCACTGGCTATCAGGCTCATTCTTTTCCGTTAATCCATTAGCGAGGGGTGAACTATGCGCGACGATGATACCCGGATGTTGGTAAGCGCGGCGGCGGGGGTGGGCGCGCTGCTGCTGGCGATCAACCATATTCTGCGTTCCGCGCCCTGGCGCGACTGGTGGCTGGCAATAGTACTGCTGATCGTGGCGGTGGCGGCGGCGCTGTGGCCTCGGCGGGCGGCGCGGCCTGTTTCCGCCCCTGTTGCGGCGGAAGAAGGCGCGGCTTCGCCCGTTGAGGCTGATGACGCGGCGTTAACCCCGCCCGACGACCTGACCATCATTGAGGGCATCGGCCCCAAAATCGCAGCGGCGCTGGAGAAGGCGGGCATCAGCACCTTTTCCCGGCTGGCCGCCGCTGCCGAGTCCGACCTGGAGGCGGCCATTCATGCGGCGGGCATCACCTTCGCGCCCAGCCTGCCCACCTGGGCGGAGCAGGCGCGTTATGCGGCGCGCGGCGACTGGGCCGGCCTGAAGGCGCTTCAGGAATCGCTGACCGCCGGACGCCGGGGGTAAACAACAAACGGGGCGAACCCGCCGGCCCGCCCCGTATATGACGTGTGAATAAAACGCCCGTCAGTTCATGCTGGCCGCTTCGACCTGCCCCTCAACCATCGGCTGGAGCAGCAGTTCGCCGTCTTCGCCCACCACCACCACCACCACGCTGCCAAGCTGGAATTTGCCGGACAGGATGCCGTCCGACAGCACATCCTCGATTTCGTTCTGGATGAGGCGGCGCAGCGGGCGCGCGCCGTATTCGGGGTCGTAACCCCGCGTGGCGATCCATTCACGGGCGGATTCCCCGACCTGGAGGGTGATGGCATGTTCGATCAGCCGCTCGCCCACTTTCTTCAGTTCCAGGTCTACGATCTGTTTGATTTCTTCCCGCGTCAGCGAGCGGAAGACGACGGTGGCATCCACGCGGTTCAGGAATTCGGGCCGGAAGGCGCGCCGAAGCTGCTCGATGACGTTTTTCTTCATTTCTTCGTAGGCGAAAGCCTCTTCTTTTTCGCTCTCGCGCGGCACGTCGAAACCAAGCTGCATGTTGCGTTTGATGGTGTCCGCGCCGACGTTGCTGGTCATGATGATGATGGCGTTGCGGAAGCTGACGGTGCGCCCGCGCGCGTCCGTAAGCTGGCCTTCTTCCATCATTTGCAGCAGCATGTTGAAGGCTTCCGGGTGCGCCTTTTCGATTTCGTCAAAAACGACGATGCTGTAGGGGCGGCGGCGGATGGCTTCGGTAAGCTGCCCGGCGTCCTCGTAACCCACGTAACCGGGCGGCGCGCCCACCAGCCGCGCCACCGAATGGCGCTCCATAAATTCGCTCATGTCCAGCTGCACGAGCGCCTCCTCGCTGCCGAACAGGAACTCCGCCAGCGCCTTCGTCAGTTCGGTTTTGCCGACTCCGGTCGGCCCCAGGAACATAAACGAGCCAATCGGGCGGCGCGGGTCTTTTAAGCCGGCGCGGGCGCGGCGAACGGCCTTGCTGATGGCGTCAATCGCCTCGTTCTGGCCGATGATACGTTCGTGCAGGGCGGCTTCCATCTGCATCAGGCGCTGGCTTTCCTCGCCGGCGATGCGCGTAACCGGAATGCCCGTCCACATCGAAATGACCTCGGCGATGTCCTCGGCCATCAGGCGCGGCTGGCGCGTTTCTTCGTTCCAGTTAGCGCGCAGTTCGCTCAACATCTGCCGCAGGTTTTCGTAGTGCAGGCGAAGCTGCTCGATTTCGGCGGGGTCGGCGTTTTCCTTCTCCATCAGTTCCAGGTCTTCTTCCACCTGGAGCAGTTCGAGTTCGGCTTTACGCACCTGCGCCGCTTCGGGGCTTTTGTACATCCGCAGGCGGGCCGCGCCCTCGTCAATCAGGTCAATGGCTTTATCCGGCAGGTAACGATCCGGCACGTAACGCGCCGACAAATTGGCGGCGGAATAAATGGCCTCGTCGGTGATTTCGACGTTGTGATGATCCTGGTACGGCCCTTTGATGCCTTGCAGGATTTCGATGGTTTCCTCAATCGTCGGCTCATCCACGATGATCTGCTGGAAACGGCGTTCCAGCGCCGCGTCGCTTTCGATGTGTTTGCGATATTCGTCCAGGGTGGTCGCGCCGATGCACTGAAGTTCCCCGCGCGACAGGGCAGGTTTGAGGATGTTGGCTGCGTCCACGCTGCTGCCGGCAGAACCCGCGCCCACCAGCATATGCACTTCGTCAATAAACAGGATGCTGTCGGACGATTTGAGTTCTTCGATCACACGCTTGAGACGTTCCTCGAACTGGCCGCGATACATCGTGCCGGCCACCAGCGAGCCAACGTCAAGCTGCAAAACCCGCTTGTTCAGCAGCGGTTTGGGCGTTTCGCCGGCCACGATGCGCTGCGCCAGCCCTTCGACGATGGCGGTTTTACCGACACCGGGTTCGCCGATCAAAGCCGGGTTGTTTTTGCGGCGGCGGCTGAGGACTTGAATCACGCGCTCGATTTCCGTCTCGCGCCCGACCACCGGGTCGAGTTTACCATCCTGCGCCAGTTGGGTCAGGTCGGTCGCCAGTTGGTCTACCAGGGGAGTTTTGCCTTTTTCGCGCTCCACGTTACGCCGCCCCGCTTCCTGCGCCGGTTGATTGCTCTGCACCGGGCTTTCCTGCAAGACGCGCCGCGTCTGGCGGCGGATTTCTTCCGGGCTGATGCCCAGCCGTTTTAATACATCAATCGCCACGCCGTCGGACTGGCGCACCAGCCCCAACAGCAGATGTTCGGTGCCGATGTAATGGTGTCCCATGCGGCGGGCTTCGTCTACGGCCAGTTCTAGCACGCGCTTGGTACCGGGGGAAAGATCAAGCGCCGCCGACGAGGTTCGGGCCGAGGCGCGGGTCATCTGCTCCACCAGTTCTTCAACGCGCCGCGACTCCAACCCCAGGTCGCGCAGGACACGACCGGCGACGCCGCCTTCTTCACGCATCAGCCCCAACAATAAATGCTCGGTCCCGATATAATTATGCTGTAGCCGCTCGGCTTCTTCCTGCGCCAGGCTCAGCACGCGCCGCGCCCTTTGGGTAAAACGTTCCATTTTATTGTTCGGCACGGTTTATAACCTCCGCAACCTGTGGCCTGCCGGCCACACCCATCTGAATTACAACGAAACCTGAAGCGCCTGAGAATATCCCAATTTTACCCATTATAATCCCAAACGCCAATCTGGGTAGCGTAAGGGGCCTCAACAATTGGTTAGAATGTCCTCAGAAAAATAACGCTATAGAAATAAAAGCGCCGGGGGGAAAATTATTTGTCCGGCTGACGCAGGGACGCGGCCAAGTGCGCCCCTGCGCCAGTTCATAACCGGGGGAACTCTATTCTTCTGGGGGCGACCAGTCCATATCCAGGTATTCGGCAGAGTTGACGCGCTTCAGGCTCAGGCCCAAACGGCGGTTTTCGATGTCCATCTTCACCACGCGCAGGGTCAGCACTTCGCCTTCCTTCACCACCTCGCGCGGGTGGTTGACGCGCTGGTCGGACAGTTCCGAAATATGCACCAGCCCTTCGATTTCCGGCACGTCTACCAGTTGGGTAAAGGCGCCGAATTTCGTCAGTTTTGTCACCCGCCCCTGCACCAGTTGGCCGATGTCATAATTGCTGGCGACCATATCCCAGGGGTCGGCCTCCTGGCGCTTCAGGCTCAGGCCGATGCGTTTGGCGTCCGAGTCAATGCTGATGACTTCGACCGTCACTTCCTGGCCGATCCGCAGCACTTCGCGCGGGTGCGTGACGTGTTTCCACGACAGTTCGGTGAGGTGAATCAGCCCTTCCGCGCCGCCAATGTCCACAAACGCGCCGAAATCCACCAGGCTCACCACGCGCCCGGTACGAACCTCGCCTTTCGCCAGCTGGCCGATCAGCGATTCCTTGCGCGTTTCCCGGCTTTCGCGGGCTGCCGCCCGTTCGGAAAGGATCAGCCGGTTGCGGGCACGGTCTACTTCCATCACCTTGACGGCAATCGGCAGGTTGACCATCGAACCCCAGCGGTCTTCGGGCGTTTCGCCGCTGATGATACGCTTGCGGTCGGCGCCAAGCTGGCTTTGCGGCACGAAGCCGCGCAGCCGGCCAAAGCGCACGATCAGGCCGCCTTTGTTATAGCCGGCCACATGGCTTTCGTAAACCTGCTGGCTTTCGCGGTATTCTTCGGCCTTGCGCCAATCCAGTTCTTCCAGCGCGCGGTTGACCGATAAGATGGTTTCGCCTTTATGGTCGTTTGGATTGACCACGTAGACCGATATGACCTGGCCCGGCTTGAGCATCTCCAGGGTTTCCCGGTTCATTCGCTCCAGTTCGCGCCCTGGAATAACGCCTTCGCTCTTACCCCCTATGTCCACGTAAACGGCAGTTGGTGATGTGGCCGTAATCGTCCCCTCAATCACATCACCCCGCTTGAATTTCTTCAGGTCTGGAGCTGCTTGGTCATCCAGCCATTCGCCGGTGATTTCCTCAGTTTCAGCTTCAGCTTGGGCAGCGTCCTGCTCCATTGTGGGGGTAGGGGTCAAGGCATCAGAGGCTCCGTCCAAGAAGTTGCCCGGTTGGGTATCCACACTTTCTGTTGGCTCAACCGCGTCCTGAGGCAGCACCGAAGAATCGTCCTGGCGTTCTTCGGTTTCGCCCAGCCCTGATACGTTCGCATTCATAAAAACAGCTCCCCCGCACCTATGGGTACAGGGTGGCTATTATACACAGACGTTCTTTAAGAATCAAACACAAAACCGGCCTCAGTTTAATATGGCCGCGCCCGGTTATTGGCGGCCAAAACTGACGGATAAAAGGAAAAGAATACGCCGGATAATAGACAGACAGTGGGCTTTAGCCCACTGCCAGCGGGCTTCGGCCCGCTGTCCACACAGGATCAGGCACAGTCTGATAGGTTTATCCATGAGGGCTTGATGAGCGCCGTTCGCCAGATTGCCCGGCCTGTGGTATTTTTTGCCGCGTGCATTTGTTTTAATCGCCGAAAGAGGAGGATAGATCATGCCAGTACGCAAGGCAGAAGCGGTCTGGAAAGGCTCGCTGCAAGAGGGCGGTGGTTCGGTCACGATGGGCAGCGGCCTGCTGGAAGCGCCCTATACCTTTAAAGCGCGGGTGGAAGATGAAGCCGGCGCGACCAACCCGGAGGAACTGCTGGGCGCGGCCCATGCAAGCTGTTACGCCATGTTCCTGTCGGCGGCGCTGGGCCGGGCCGGCCACACACCCACGCGCGTCCAGGCGACTGCCAACGTCACGCTGATTCGCGGCGAAGCGGGCTTGCAGATCAGCGAGATTTTGCTGGATGTGGAAGCGGAAGTGCCGGGGCTGGATGCAGCGGCCTTCCAGGAATTTGCCGAAAAGGCCAAAACCGGCTGCCCGGTTTCGCAGGCGCTTGCCAGCGTGCCGAGCATCGGGTTGCAGGCGCGGCTGGTGGGTTAATGGATCAACGGAAAAGAATACGCCGGATAGACAGACAGTGGGCTTAGGATAGACAGACAGTGGGCTTAGGATAGACGGACAGTGGGCTTAGGATAGACGGACAGTGGGCTTAGGATAGACGGACAGTGGGCTTAAGCCCACTGTCTAGCCGTCTAGCCCACTGGCAGCGGGCTGAAACCCGCTGTCTATTCAGGATCAGGCACAGTCTAATGGGTTTATCAATAAGAACCTGTTATCAAACCGGGGCAGCCGCAGCCGTCAAAACCGGGCCAGCGGCAGTTTGATGCGGAACAGGCTGCCTTGGCCGAGCGCGCTTTCGACCTCAATCGTGCCGTTGTGCGCCTCGACAATGCTTCTGGCAATCGCCAGCCCCAGCCCACGCCCTTCGCCGCCAGCGGAGTCGGCGCGGTAAAAACGCTCGAAAATCAGCGGCAGATCGTCCGGGTGGATGCCGGGGCCGTTATCCTGCACCGTGATGACTTCATAATCCCCCTCGGTGTACGACTGCACCCAGATCGCGCTGCCGGCGGGCGTGTATTTGAGCGCGTTGGTGACGATATTGGTCACGGCGCGGCGCAGCCGGGTAGCTTCGCCGGGGATGGCCGGCGCGTTCGGGTCAGGCATAAAGTTCAGGGTCTGGTCGGCGCGCCGGGCGACCGGGCTGTATTCCTCGATCACGCTTTCCAGCATCCGGTTGACGTTCACCAGCGCGAACGACCATTCTGGCCGCTGCGATTTGGAACTATTCGCCAGGTCATCCACGATTTTCGCCAGGTACTCCACCTGGGCTTCCAGAACGTCGGCGTGGTGCTGGCGGCGTTCCGGGTTGGCGACATATTTTTTGAGCAGGTACAGGCTGGTGTTCAGCGCCGTGAGCGGCGTTTTGAGGTCGTGCGAGGTGTCCTGAATCAAGTCTTGCAGCATCTTCACGCGCTCGCGTTCCAGCGCCAGTTCGATGCGCTGCTCCTCGCTTTGTTTGCGGGCGGTCACGTCGGTGATGGTGGCGATCATGGACAGGATTTTATCGCCGCTGTCCCGCACCGGCGTGCAGATGTATTCATAAATGCGCGTGCCGCTGCTGGTCGGCAGGGTGTAAGACCCCGTTAGCGGCTGGCAGGTGTCAAAGACGATTTCACGCTCGCGGTCGAACTGCTCCCCGACCGAGGGGGGAAGGCCGATTTCGCGCCAGGTTTTGCCGATCAGGGTTTCCAACTGCTGCCCGATGCTTTCCAGAAAAGACTGGTTAGCGTATAAAAAGTGTCCGGCGCGGTCGCAAATGTAGAAGTGAACCGGCGTGGTGGAAAGCACCTGGTCAAGCATCCGCTTCTGGTGGTCAAGCGCCGCCGCCAGGTCAATAAGCTGGTCTTCGGTGCGCTTCCGCTCGGTGATGTTGCGGGAGGCGATGGCGATGCCGTCCCCGACCGGTATGACCTGCCGGTGAAACCAGACGATGCGGTTGCCAGGAAAAATCACCGGCACTTCATCCTCCAGCGGGCATCCGGTTTTGACGACCTCAATATACTGCTGCACAATGCCCTGCTCGCAGTGGAACGGCCACAGATCGCACAAATTCCGGCCAATCATCTGCTCGCGCGGCATTCGGGCCATCTGTTCGGCGCGCGCGTTAGCATAGGTGACGGTGAAATCCACAATTTCGCCGGCTGCGTCGCGCGCGCTGTCCAGCAGGAAAAAACTATCCATGCTGCCTTCGGCGGCGGCATAAAAGCGCGTCTGGCTGCGCCGTGCCATATCCTGCGCTTCTTGCAGCGCGCGCTGGTGCTGGCCGAGGCGGGACTGATAGTGTCGGTGAACGATGCTCACAAGGGTAATCAGGGTCGTCATCAAGGCCAGAAAAGCCAGAACGATCAGCGAGACGACCGGGTCGACCGGGTGTTCCTGCGGGGCGAAGACCATCACCAGCACCGCGCCGATGATCTGGACGGCGCTAAAAACGATGGTTTCCCACACCGGCAGCGAAACGCTGCTGACCAGGATGCCGATGGACATAAAAGCCAGCGCCCCGGAATGGGCCGGATGCTGGTAGCTTTCCACCAGCGGTTGGGTGAGGATGACGATGACCGCCAGCCGCGCCACCAGCCGGTAATGGGGGGTGCGGCTGAGGCCGTAAAGCACGCCCAGATAGACAGGCGTTGTTAATGCTGTCCAGTGTTCGTCAAGGGCGGTCGGGGCGAAGATAACCAGTACGGCCAGAAAAAATACTCCGGTCGCGGCCAGCAGCAGCAGCAGCCCCGACAGCAGCCGGGCGCGCTGCCGTTCATTCATGTCCTGGATGGCGGGGGCTGGCTGTGTCAGTTTTCCCAAGATGCTGACGAACCGCTCAGACAGGTTAGGATACTCCCGGAGTGGGTATACCATAATTGGGGTAACTCTGGTTAAGACGCTTTAAGACGCTTATAGAGCTGTCCCAAAGCAGGACAGGACGCACTTTTTTTCAGTATAACACCATCAGTGCCATGAAATGTAAATGACTTTTCCTAAATTATCGTTAGAGTTCTGGTAGAGACATAACACGGCTCGGACGTTGGGTATTTTTTATGGCCGGCAGGCGTTAATAATTTCCGCGCGGCGCGAAGTTGGCTACAATAGAGGCCGCTTGAAGCAGCCATCAGAGATATTATGACCACCACCCAGAAGAAAGAGCAACAGGGTCTCTCCAACCTGGCGGTGCGGGCGCTGACTGCCCTGGTCGGCGGGCCGCTGGCGCTGGCGGTGTCGTATGCCGGGGGGCCGCTTTTTGGTGTGGTTCTGGCGCTGCTGGCGGCACTGGCGCTGCTGGAATTTTACGCCCTGGGGCGCGACCGCCAGATGCAGGGGAATGCTTTGATAGGCATCCCCGCGCTGGCGGCGCTTCTGATCGTGTTTGAAGCCAGCGCCTATGGCCTGCTGCTGCCGCTGTTCGGCCTGGTCGCTGCCGCCGTTTATGGGGTCGAACGCGCCCGGCGCGCGCCGCTGCCGGCCTACCGCGCGCTGACGACGGCGGCTGGGCTGGCCTACGTCGGCCTGCCCTCGGCTTTTTTGATCGCTGTTCGCGCCCTGCCGGACGGTTTTAACTGGCTGGCACTGGCGCTGGCGCTGACCTGGGGGACGGATACGCTGGCTTATGCCGGGGGGCGGCTGTGGGGCAAACACCTGCTGGCCCCGGCCATCTCGCCCAAAAAGACGGTTGAAGGCGCCGTCGTGGGGTTGGCCGGCGGGCTGCTGTGCGGCCTGGCCTGGGCCGGCATGACCGGCCTGCTGAGTGCCGGCCTGCTGCCGCTGCTGGTATTGAGTCCGCCGGTGGCTGTCCTGGGCGACCTGTTCGAGTCGCGCATCAAACGGTTTTTCCACGCCGGCGATTCGCATCTGGCCGGGCTGAACCTGATACCGGGACACGGCGGCGTGCTGGACAGAATCGACTCGCTGATCTGGGTGGCGGCGCTGTTTTACGGGTATATCGGGCTGACCGGCATAACAGGCTAAACGAGCGGCTGATTTTTCGCTAAAATAGAAGTTAATGATCTATCCCCAAGCCGGGGCAGCAGGCTTAATGGATAAACGGAAAAGAATGCGCCTGATAGACAGACAGTGGGCTTAAGCCCACTGTCTAGCCCACTGGCGGCGGGTTGAAGTCCACTGGCAGCAACGGGCTGAAGTTGAAGCCCGCTGTCCGCTCAGGATCAGGTACAGTCTAGTTGGTTTATCCACAAAGTATGTAAACTTGAGGTGGAAACGATGGTTCGTGGCAACGAAGGCGTCCAACCTAATCGCGAAGAGCTGCTTCAAATGGGCATACGCGCGGCCAAAGCCGGAAATCGGGATGCAGCGCGCATCACCTTCCAGCAGATTCTCAGCCAGGATAAACGCAACGAGCGGGCGATGATGTGGATGGCGAAAATCGCCGAATCCCCCGTCGAGCGCAAAAAATGGCTCAACCGCGTCCTGGCTGTCAACCCGGAAAACGAATCGGCGCGGCGGATTTTGCAGAAGATGGCCTATAAACGCAGTGCCAAAGAAAACCGCACCCTCCTGATTTTTGGCCTGGTGGCCGGCGTGATGATCGTGCTGGGGGTGGTGGTGGTGCTGGTGCTGTTCGTGCTGCCCCGTTGAGCCGCCCGTTCGCCCAACTTTTCATTCGTCTGCGGTTGTTATACAATTAAAGAAGATTTCACACGCGAACGGAGGGCAGTTTGGCGGCGAATCGCTCGGCAGATGAACGATTGAAGGCGGGTATCGAGGCTGCGCGGCAGGGCGACCGGGCCAACGCTCAGAAGCTGCTGCGCCAGGTCGTGACCTCCAACCCGAATAACGAAGTCGCCTGGATGTGGCTGGCCTCGGTTGCGGAGTCGCTGCAAGAGCGGCGTTCCTGCCTGGAGCGGGCGCTGCGTATCAACCCGAACAATACCCGCGCCCAGGAGGCGCTGCGCCAGCTTGAAGCAGTATCACCGCGCCCATCGCGTTCGGCAGCCCCGGCGGCGGCGCGCGCCCCACGCCGCGCGCCCAACGAGCCGCGCCGGATGAACCCGGCCTATGTGGTGGTGGGCGTGCTGGTGACGCTGGCCGTGATCGGCGCGGTGGTGATCGGCGGCCTGTTGGGGGGACAGCCGCAGCCGCTCAACCGGGCCACGCTGGCGGTTTTTGACGCGCTGGTGAATACCGCTGCCCCCACCGATACCCCCAACCCGGACACGTTTACCGCCACGCCTTTTCTCGGCGTGATCGTGCAGCAGCCGACGCTGGTCTGGACGCTGCCGCCGACCTTCACACCGACCTTCACGCCGACGGCGACGGCCCTGCCGCCGCCAACGGCCACCCCGCTGCCGGCAGCGGCTTTTACACTGCTGTATGCCGGGCTTGCCGGGGGCGATCCGCAGCCGGCCCTCTACCGCAGCGCCGGCGACGGCTCTGGGGCGCAGTTGGTCGGCGCGAGCGCGTTGGGATTTAGCGACGTGGCCTTTGCCCCCAACGGCCAGATGGTGGCTTTTGTGCGAACAGTCACAGCCGCCGGTCCGGATGGGAGCGAAATCGCCGCGCCGGAACTGTTCATCGCCCCGGTGGACAACCTGGAAGCGGCGCGCCAGATCACGCAGTTGGGGGGCAGCCGGCTCGCCAGCCCGACCTGGGCGCCCGACTCGATACAACTGGTGTTCGTCAGCGATGTGGGCGGCGATGATAACCTGTGGTATATCACCGAGGATGGCAACAACCTGCGCCCGATGACCGATAATCCCGGCGTGGACAAAGACCCGGCCTGGTCGCCCAACGGCGATGTGATTCTGTACGCTTCCGACCAGGGTGGACTGCCAGGCGGCGGCCTGACGCAGATTTTCAGCATTACGCCGGACGGCGCGACCATCACCCAACTGACCGTCAGCGGCAACAGCAGTTATTCCCCGGCCTGGTCGCCGGATGGGACGCGGGTGGCCTTCGCCAGCGACCGCAGCGGCGACGGCGATATTTACCTGATGGACCCGGACGGGCAGCGTCCCTTCCTGCTGACAGTGGATGACCGGGGGGCGGAAGACCGCCAGCCGACCTTCAGCCCGGATGGCCGTTGGGTGATTTTTCTGTCCAACCGTGAGGGTGACACTTTCCAACTCTACCGGGTGGATTTGGAGGGCCGGATGGTTGAACGCCTGACCAGCGTAGATACGCTTATCCAGGCTTTTACCTTTCTGCCGTTCCGGCGCTAAACGCTAAACAAGGATTTTCATCGTGAGCCAAACGAACCTTCAGGAATTGTTGAAAAAGGGCATCGAAGCCGCCCGCGAGGGTAACAAAGCGGAAGCGCGCGGGTACTTCGAGCAGGTGGTGGAACTGGACGAGCAGAACGAGCGCGGCTGGTTCTGGCTGGCGTCGGTGGTCGAGTCGGAAGACGAAAAACGCATCTGTCTAAAGAATGTGCTGCAAATTAACCCCGGCAACGAACGCGCCCGCTCGGCGCTGGACAAAATCGAAACCAGACAGCAGCGCAGCCAGGCAGAAGCCGAAGTGATACCCGGCGTGACGCGCCGCCAGCTAACTCTGGCAGTCGGCGCAGGGGCGGTGGTGATCGCGCTCATTCTGATCGTTTTTGTCGCCATCACCACCACCACTAACAACCGCATCGCCCAGGAAACGCGCGACGCGGCGCTGATCGTCCAGGCGCAGACCGAAGCGGCAGTGACCCAGACGGCGTTGGTCGTCCAGGCCGAGGAGACGATGCTGGCGCTGACATCGCCCACGCCCACCGCCACCGCCACCCCGCGCGTGACACTGCCGCCGACCTTCACCTTTACGCCCACGCCGGAAGAAGGCCCCGGCGCGGCTACGCCGCTGGCTCCCCCGCCGCCGGGTTTAGGCGGGCTGGTCGGCTGGAGCGGGCGGGATATATCAAACGTGGGCTTTCTGCCGATCATGCTGTTCCAGGTGGGCAGCGGGCAGAGCAGTTTGGTGACGGACGACATCGGCGCGAATCCGATCTTCAGTCCCGACGGCCAGCGGGTGGTTTACACCCGTTATTTCCCGACCACCTTTGACTTCGGCATTTCGGTGGTCACGTTGAGCGGCGGCGAAAACCGGCCCATCGGCCAGGGGATGCCGTTTTTTAAACCGAAAATGCCGTATTTCTGCCCATCGGCCAATATCCTGTCGTTCGTAGCGATTTCGACCGCCTCGCGCGAGGTTGATTTCAGCGGCCAGAATGTGCAGATTTTCCAGGTTTACACGCTCAACCTGGATAACAACGATCTCCAGCGGCTGACCAACGATCAGGCGGTTTACAGCTATCCTGCCATCTCGCCGGACTGCTCGCGCATTGCCGCTGTTCGTAATGACGTGCGCGGGTCGAGTCCTGGTGAGGACATCGTGATTATTGACGTGGTTAGCCGCTCGCAAACGCCGCTGACCAACGACCTGGGCAATTTTATCGAAAGCGCGCCGCGCTGGTCGCCGGACGGCACACAGCTAACCTACGCCGCCGCCCAGGCCACCACGCCGAAAAATAACGATATAATCGTGCGTTCCGCTGACGGTTCCGGTACGCCGCTGGTTCCCATCCGCGATGCTGCGGACGATATTTATCCGGTGTTCAGCCCCGATGGGCGTTATATCGCCTTCGCCAGCAACCGCACCGGGTTTTACAACATTTTCATCTACGATCAGTTGGAGGGAACAACCTACCAGCTTACCAATACCGAGGAGCAGACGTACCCTGGCGATTGGAAATCCTAGCCCGCACGGGCGCGTCGGCGCGCCCCAATTGTGGAAGGCGCGATGAGCCAGCAATCTCCTACCAGCCGCTTTACCGACCTGATGCAGGCCGGTCGGGTGGCTTATGAAGCCGGCAAGCCGAAAGCGGCGCATGACCTGTGGAAAGAAGCCGCCGCGCTGGAGCCGTATAACGAGCAGGTCTGGCTGGCGCTGCTAGATGTGCTGCAAACCGACGACGACCGGCGCGTGTGCCTGCAAAATATCATCGCCATCAACCCACTTAACGTGCAGGCCCGGCGGCAGTTAAACCGGATTGACGCGCGGCTTCAGCGGGAAAAACTTCAGCAGCAGGCGCGCCAGCGGCAGCGCCTCAACTGGCTGCGCCAGCGCCGGCGCCTGTTCGTGCGCGCCATTCTGCTGGGCATTGCCATCGGTTTATCTGGGGTGTTTTTCGGCCTCGTCATCAGCATCCTGCTCTACGCCTTGTAAGCCCAGGCGTAAATCGGACGCCAGCCGATTGAGTTCCAGCGCCGCCATCTCGATGGTATGGGCATTGGTCATAACGCGCTGGCCGATACGTTCCAGCCGCTCGATGCCGATGGCGATTTCTTCCAGCGTATTCACCTGCTGGCGGGCCACGTCGTAAACCTCACTGATGGTCTGGTGAGAGGCGACGACGGTTTCTGACAGTTCCACCATAAACGTTTCAACCTGCTGCGTCATGGCGACGCCGGCATCCACACCTCTTAAGCCTTCTTCGGTGGCATGAACGGTATCCTTCATGGCAGCCTGGATTTCCCCCAGGATGGCGCGCACCTGGCGGGCGGCTTGGGTGGACTGCAAGGACAGCGCGCGCACTTCGTCTGCTACGACGGCGAAACCGCGCCCCTGCGCCCCGGCGCGCGCCGCTTCGATGGAGGCGTTCAGCGCCAGCAGATTCGACTGAATGGCGATTTCGCTGACCGATGAGATGATGTCGTCAATGCGCTGGGCAAACTGCGCCAGCGCCAGAATCGTCCCGGCGATGGCCGATACCTGGGTGCGAATCTGGTTCATGCCCTGGATGGCTTCCTGAATGGCGCGCCGTCCATTCAGCGACGTATCGGTGGACTGCCGGGTGGAGGCAGCCAGGGCGCGCGTCTGATCCTGGGCGATCTGGGACTGGTTGAGAAATTCGTCCAGCAGGCGGTGGGTGCGGCTGACAATTTCGGCCTGTTCGGTCGCGCCGATGATCTGCTGGCCGGTCATATCGTGGATGGTGGCGACGGCGCGGGCCAGTTTATCCTCCGCCGGCAGCGAAAGCGGTGCGGCGGTCGGTTTTTCCTGGGACTGGGATACAGCCGCGCGCGCGGCAGACGGTGGTCGGCGCAGCAGCCAAAGGGCTGCGGCGTTTAAAACCGCCGCCAGCGCCAGGCCCGCCGCCGCCAGGACGGGAGATGTCCATACCAGGACGGCGATCAAAAACCCCAGGGCGCACAACAGCCCCAGCAGGTTTACAGCGGCGGATGGGGAAACCAACAGACGTTCGGGCAGGATTCGAGTCATGGCAGGTTCTTATTTACGGGGCGCGCGGCGCGCCCAACGTCAGGACACTTCTAAGTACTGTGATTGCTAGTCCCCGGCCCCCTCCCCAAATCTTGGAGAGGGGGTTGAAACGGGTCATAACAGGCCTCTAAGCCCCCTCCCTACAAAGTGGCGACCCGAACGGGGACGCATGTCCCCTGAAGGGAGGGGATATAGGGGGGGAAGGTTCACAACGAAACCAGCAATCAAGATTTCTAAGTACATCAACAAGATGAGAATGCCTGCCTCCGACAGTGGGCTGACAGTGGGTTGACAATGGGCTGACAATGGGCTGAACAGTGGGCTTAAGCCCACTGCCAGTATGCAGATTAAGTACTAGCATATGTCCAGAACCCGCCCGGCGCAATCTGGCCGCCGGGATGCGGCTGTCAGCGTTTGTTTTCCGGGACGGCGAAAAACATGCGCCCGGTTTCCTTGTTGATGAACTTGGTCACGTTGACGTTGATGGTGCGATCCATGTAAACCTTGCCGCCTTCCACCACTACCATCGTGCCGTCCTCCAGGTAGCCGATGCCCTGGTCGGCTTCGCGCCCTTCCTGGATGATACGAATCGGGAAGGTATCGCCCGGCAGGTAAATCGAGCGCACCGCGTTGGACAGCGCGTTGACGTTTAACACCTGGACGCCCTGCGCTTCGGCGATGCGGTTGAGCGGGTAGTCATTGGTCAGCACCGGCGCGTTAAGCTGGACGGCCAGCGCCACCAGCTTGTCGTCTACATCCGGGATGCTGGGGAAATCATCTTCGATGATTTTGAACGGTACGGAGGCGTCGCGCTGAAGTTCGTTGAGTTTCGCCAGCCCGTGCCGCCCCCGGTTGCGGCGCAGCGGGTCGGACGAATCGGCCACCTGATGCAGTTCGTTGATGACAAAACGCGGCACGACTAGCGTCCCGCCCAGGAAGCCGGTCTGGGCGATGTCCACGATGCGCCCGTCAATCAAAACGCTGGTATCCAGCAAAATCTGGCGTTCTGCCCCCAGGCTGCCCCAGCGTTTGCCGCGCGTGCCGCCTAAACGCTCGCCCAGAAAAAGCCAGATTTCGCGGGAGCGCACGCTGAAGATGGTCAGCCCCAGATAACCGGCCAGGATGGAAAACAGTGGGGGCAGCAGGTTGCCCAGGGGCGGCTCCAGCAGCGAGAGCGGATAAGCGGCCAGCAGCGCCGCCAGCAGGCCGCAGAACGCCCCGGCCAGCGCCATGAACAGCACGTCCACCGGCATTTCGCTGATGGTTTTGCGGATGGCCCGCCAGGGGCGCACCGTCAGCCAGGGCGTTAAAATCAGCCCGACCAGCATCCCTACCAGCGCCAGGATGACCGCCGTCGCGTCGCCGGGTAAACCCGTAACCGCCGGCGGGATGTCTGCGCCGATGCGCGCGCCGATTAATGCGAACAGAACGGTTCCGATCAACCGTGAGATAAAATCAGCAGACATGATGTTTGAACTCCGGGGTTTCGCTGGCGGGCGCGGCTCACAGATAAACGGGGTGAGCAAAGGCCAGTTCGGGAATAGATATGGCGCTGGCCGGGACTCCCGCAGGACAAAACCCAATAAGGTCGAACAAAAAGCGGCAGCAGCGGGCGCTGTCACCGTCCCCGCAAAATTCGATGACAGGTATTCGCGGGGACTGTTTGATTCCCGATACACCATGCTTCGACTCTAGCATGTCCGCCGGGGTTCGTCAACGCGCGCGGATTTTAACCGAAGCCCCGGCTGCCGCTCTGGCCGGTTTTTTGCAGGCTGTAGGCCTGCCGGTGCAGCATCAGGATGTCGTCTATTGCCAGTTCACGGTTTTGCGCGTGCTGGAAGGCCGTTTCGCGCCCCACGCTGAACATATAATGCGACCCGGCCACCACCCGTATATTGGCCGACGGCACTTCCAGCGAACTGAGCAGGTCCATCATCGGCAGCAGGCCCACCAGCACGTCTTTGTGGCCCAGCAGCACGCGGAACAAATCCCACTTGCGGGCGATTTCCCAGTTGTTGAGCATTCCCATCGCCTGGAAGGTGGCCGCGATCACGCCGCGCGGCGTTTCGCTGTACTGCCGGGCGTGCGCCTGTTTAACGTAATCGTCCGACCCGCCGCACAGTGTATCAATCATGTTCGGTTTGATAAGCTGTTCAATCGGCTCGAACAGTTTGATGCGGTTCACCAGCCCGATGCCTAACCCCATCGCGGTGTAAAATGCCCGGTGGATGGTGTCGTTAAGCAGCAGTGCCGGGGCGATGGCGTAGCGCGTTTCCTCGCCCATCCGCCAGAAGATGGGGTTGAGGTAAAACAGCGCCGCGCCGCCCATACTGTGGCCGACGAAATTAATCACCTTCGGCGCCGGGTCGCCCGGCTGGCGGCGGATTTTGAGCAGGTTCACCCATTTTTCGACGGTGGACATGGCCGACGGCGGGCAGCAGGTGTCCAGGGCGGGCGTTGTATCCACGAAGCGCGTTTCGCCAAAACCGTTGTGGTCAACTGAAAGCGCCACCAGCTGGCGGTTGGCCTTCACCACCATGCCCGGCAGGTCTTCCCAGATGGTATGGTTGCCCGTCCAGCCGTGAATGAAGACGGCATAACCTTCGACATCGGCCAGGCGTCTTTCCAGCATGTCGTCCGGGGTATCGAAATCTTCCGGCCAGATGACCTGCCAGGCGAAATCCACCAGGCCGCGTTCCAGCAAAAATCCGCGTCCTTCGTTGGCCGATAAAAAGCCGCGATTGACCAGATCGCTGATGCGATAATGGGCGACCTGTGTATTCGGGACCGTGCCGACGCCGCGTTTATAATACCCCTGCACCCATGCCAGCGACGATTTTGAAACCACCATTCCCGCGCCTCCAGTTTGTTTATCAGATTTTTCCAGCAGATTATTAATTTCCAATTATATTATGGCCGCGCGCGGCGGGGAAAAAAAGCCCCTTTCTCGATTGAAGAAAGGGGCGGGTTGGTTTTATCCAGGTGGCAGGGTGGGCAGCGGTCCGCTGCTGGTGGGGGTTGCTGGCGGCGGGGCCAGCGTCGGCTGGCTGTTGGCGGTATTTTCTTCCTCGCTGCCGGCCTCCGCGCCGGTTTGGGCCGGCGGCTGCCCGCTGCCCGCCGGGTTCACGCCCGGCAGCACTTGCGCGCCGGTGTTCAGGTCGGCGGCGCAGCGGAAACCAATCCACAAAGCCTGGCTGGCCGGGTCAAAGCTCTGGCGGTGGACGCTGCGGGCGAAAAACGGCACGGCATCCCACGAGCCGCCGCGCACGACCTTTTCCGTCCCGGCGACCGGCCCGGTGGGGTTGATGATGGCCGCTGGTGACTGCGCCTGCTGCGTGTAAAAGGCTGCCGAATACCAGTCGTTCACCCATTCGGCCACGTTGCCGGCCATGTCCAGCATTCCATAGGCGCTGGCCCCCAGCGGATACGTGCCGACTGGCTCCGAGCCGTCCAGCGCCGGGTCTACCCTGGGCCGGCTGGTATTGGCAAGCGCGGTATCGAAGGTGCTGCCCCAGGGATACAGGAAGTTCTGCGGGCCGCGCGCCGCACGCTCCCATTCGGCTTCGGTCGGCAGGCGGCGGTTGAGTGTGGCGCAGTATTTACGCGCGCCGTACCATGTCACGCCCGTAACCGGGTGGTTGGCGATAACCGGATTGACGCGGTAATTGGCGCTGTCAAAAATGATGTTGCTGTTCTGGTCTTCGGCGCGGGTGGCGGCGCAGATTTGCCCGTCGCAGCCGCTGCGGTGGCTGTTGGGTCCCATCCAGTTCAAAAAGGCGATGAACTGCGCGTAAGTGACCTCGGTCACTTCCATCTGGAAGGGGTCAACCGTCACATTATGCGGCGGCGACGAGTCCTCGCCGTAGGCCAGCAGGCAGTTGCCTTCAAAAACGTTCACGCATTCGTTGACGGCAGCCGCGACTTCCTGCGCGGTCGTCCCCATCTGGAACGTGCCGCCGTCCACCGCGCGCAGTTCGGTAAGCTGGCCTTGCAGCGCGTCGGGGATGGCACTCTGCGCGCCAACGCTCAATGCGCCGGGTTGGGCGGCTGCCGGCGCTTCGGTCGGTGTGGCGCTCGGCTCGATCTGGATTTCAGCCGGATCGGTGGTGGGCGTGGGCGTGGGGGCCAGGGCTTCCACCTGGCCGATAGTCGGCTGCGGCGTGGGCGAAACCAGCACTTCGGTCGGGGGCAGGGTCGGCGTGGCTGGTTCGGGCGTGGCGGTGATGACAAACGGCGTTTGCGAAGGCCGCCCCGCGACCAGGAAGCCGGCGGCATCCTCGCCAAACACGCCGGCCGCTGCGCCGATCACCAGCGCCAGCCCCACCACTGCCGCGCACCCGAACCCGACGACAAAACCAATGGTGATCCACTGCCACGCCGCGCTGCCGGAACGGCGTCCGCGTAACATGCCGTAATTTCGTGACATAAATACAACTCCGTCTGAATCGTCCGCAAAGGACAAATTGCACCCAAGTGTAACACATGCGAACCTCACTTCAAGCCCGACGCTTGCCCGGCGATTGGGCAACGGGGCGGCTGCGGCACGAATTGGTTGACATGCGCCAGACCAAACGTTACGCTTTGAGTAAAGCGTGATGATCCAGAAGGCTGACTGCCGAGGATGTCTCCGTGACCGATCTTCCCATCTCCGACGACTCCGCCGTGTTGGATGGACTGCGCCCCGTCAACCTCCGAACCGATCTTGGCCCGCTGGCCGACCTGCTGGAGATTGCGTTTGCATCCAGCATGGACGGCGGCGGACGCAGCGCCATCCGCGAAATGCGCTCCCTCAGCCGGATGAGCGTCGGGCTAAATGTGCTGCAAAACATCAGCGAGGTGGCGCAGGGCATGAGCCTGGGTTACGTCTGGGTGCAGGATGCCCGGCTGATCGGCAATGTATCCGTTTATCCGGCCAGCGCGCCGGGCGACCTGGCGAAAGCCTGGATTATTGCCAACGTGGCCGTCCACCCCGACTATCGGCGGCAGGGGATCGCTCTGCGTTTGATGCAGGCCAGCCTGGAGATGATTCGGCAGCAGGGCGGCACAAAAGCCATCCTCCAGGTGGATGCCGACAACGACGGCGCACAGCGCCTGTACCGGCGGCTGGGTTTCGTCGAGGAACGTATCTGGATTACCTGGCGGCGCTCCCCCGGCGCGACCCGCCTCCCGCCGCTGCCGGCAGCGCCGTATATAACGCGGCGGCGCGGCGACGAATGGCGGGCAGAGTACCAATTGGCGGAGGGGGTTTACCCGGTAGAACTGGGCGGGTTGGGCTGGCTGCGCCCCCTGCATACCAGCCTCTTTCGCCGTCCCCTGGGGCGGCTGGTGGCGGACTGGCTGAACCTGCGCGGAATCGAACGCCTGATTATCCGCGCCGAAGACCGGTCCCATCTGCTGGCTGCACTGTGGGTCGAAACCGGCTTTATGTCCGGCTCGGCGCAGCTTACATTAATCGTCCACCCGGATTATGAAGGGCTGTACGACGAGGCGCTGTTGAATACGGCGGTGCGGCGTTTTGGCGCGTCGCTGGCGCTCAACCTGGAACATCCCGCCGACCGCATCGCCACCCGGAGCACCCTGCGCCGGTATGGTTTTTCGCCCCGGCGTGAGGTCGTTCATATGCGCTGGGATGTCGTGTAGAAAGGGTTCGCTGCCTTCATGGAGCTGTTGATTATCCTGTTCATCACCCTTTTAAACGGCCTCCTGGCGATGTCGGAAGCGGCTTTTATTTCGGCGCGGCGGGCGCGTTTGCAGCAGTTGGCCGATGATGGCGACCCGCGCGCGCGGCTGACGCTGCACATGCAGCAGGACCCCAACCGCTTCCTGTCCACCACGCAGATCGGCATCACGCTCATCGGCATCCTAGCCGGCGCCTTCGGCGGCGCGACGGTAGCCGGGCAGCTGGCGGATGAGATTAACCGGCTTGTCCCGGCGCTGGAGCCGTACAGCCAGCCGGCTGCTCTGGCGCTGGTCGTCCTGCTGACGACGTATCTTTCGCTGGTGGTCGGCGAACTGGTGCCAAAACGGCTGGCGATGCAAAACCCCGAACGGATCACGATGGCGATCATGCCCGCCATGCGGCTGCTGTCGGTCATCAGCGCGCCCATCGTGCGTTTTCTGGGCGCGTCCACCAATCTGGTGCTGGCGATCATCGGCGCGCGCCCGTCCGACGAGCCGCCGGTGACGGAGGCGGAAATCGCGGCGCTCATTCGCCAGGGCATCGAAGCCGGGGTGTTTGAGGAAGGCGAAGAAGAAATGGTTGCCGGAGTCTTCAGCCTGGGCGACCGGCGGGTAGACCTGATGATGATTCCCCGCACCGAAATCGAGTGGCTGAACCTGGACGACCCGCTGGAGGACAACCTGGGCAAAATCATCGCCAGCGGCCATTCGCGCTTCCCGGTGGCGCAGGGGGCGCTCGATCATGTGGTCGGCGTCGTGCGCGCCAAAGACCTGCTCAACCGCACTCTCACCGGTCAGCCGGTAGACTTAAAAAGCTGCCTGCGGGAGCCGCTGTTCGTGCCGGAAAGCGCCCCGGCCTCCAGCGTGCTGGAACTGTTCAAACAGTCGCGCAAGCATATCGCGCTGGTGATCGGCGAACATGGCGGCGTGGAAGGGCTGGTGACGATCAACGACCTGATCGAAGAAATCGTTGGCGACATTGAACGCCCACAGGTGACGGAGCGCGCCGACGGTTCGTGGCTGCTGGACGGGCTGCTGCCGGTGGAAGACCTGAAAGACCTGCTGGACATCAAAGACCTGCCGGAGGAAGAAGAAGGCCACTACCAAACGCTCGGCGGCTTCATCATGGCGCACCTGGGACGCATCCCGGCGGCTGCCGACCGTTTTGAGTGGGGCGGATTCGGTTTTGAAGTGATGGACATGGACGGGCGGCGCGTGGATAAGGTGCTGGTGAAGCCGGTCCCGCCGGACGAGGCGAAGGCGGATTTTACGATATGAGCGAAACCATTTTCCTGGTAGACGACGAGCAGCACATCATTGATCTGGCAAAAATGTACCTGGAACAGGCCAACTATGCCGTCACCAGTGCCACCGACGGCCAGACCGCTCTGGCACGCATCCTGGCCGAAAAACCGTCTCTGGTGGTGCTGGACCTGATGCTGCCGGGGCTGGACGGCTGGGAAGTCTGCCGCCGCGTGCGGGCGCAGTCCAACGTGCCGATCATCATGCTGACGGCGCGCAGCGAGGACGTAGACCGCATCGTGGGGCTGGAACTGGGCGCAGACGACTACCTGACCAAACCGTTTAATCCGCGCGAACTGGTAGCCCGCGTGAAGGCCATCCTGCGCCGGGCGTCTCCCCGCCCCGCTGCAGCCGCCGACGGCGCGCCCATCGTCATCGGCAACCTCAGCATCTACCCGGAAAGACGGCTGGTGCTGGTCGAAAACCGCCCGGTGGATTTACGCATGAAGGAGTTCGATCTGCTGCTGGCGCTGGCGCAAAACCCCGGCGTGGTGTTCTCGCGTGAAAAACTGCTGGACGTGGTATGGGGCTTCGACTTCGCCGGGGAAACGCGCACCGTAGACGTACATATCGCCCACCTGCGGCACAAGCTGGCCGGGATGCAGGCCGGCATCGAAACCGTGTGGGGCGTGGGCTACAAGCTGGAGCTGGTTTAAGACCGCGCGTTAATCCGGCTGAGGCGCGCTGTCCTGCCCGAACAGGCGGTTAAGCTCATCTTCATCCTGCGGCGCGACCACAACCGTCAGCGTGTCCCCGGCGCGAATTTCGGTTATGCCGTGCGGCACGATCAGTTTGCCGCCGCGCCGGATGGATGCGACCACGCTTTCGGTGGGCCAGCGCACATCCCGGATTTTTACCCCGGCAATCGGCGCGCCCGGTCGGACGTGCCACTCGACCACCCGCGCGCCGGTTAGGGTGTTCAGACGAAATTGCTCGGCGCGGTGCTGCTGCTCGCGCTTGCGGATGACCACTATGCTGTAGGCCCGCACCACGCAGTCCCGCGTCAGCAGGCCGACCAGCTCGCGCGTGCCGGATTTAACCACCGGCAGGCCGCCGATGTCGCGGGCGCTCATACTGCGGATGGCCGTCCACAGCACGTCGTCCGGGGCGGCGGTGATGACCTGGCGCGTGCAGATGTCGCCGACCGTCAGCGGGCGGTTATGATCGGATTCAAACGCGCCCTGCAAATCGCTGAGCGTGACAATCCCGGCCAGCAGCCCTTCATGGTTGACCACGCATAAACAGCGCGTCTGGGTTTGGCGCAGCCGGTCGCGCAGTTCGCGCAGGCTGGCGCTTTCATGAATGGTCGGCGGCGGGGTACGCATGGCCTCGCCGACGGTGATGCCCTGCATCACGTCTACGTCGCGCCCCTGTTCCAGCCGCAGGCCGCCTCGGAGCAGAGTCAGCGTATCAATGCCTGCCGGCACCAGCCGCTCGGTCAGGTAAACGCAGATCACAGTGGTGAACATGATCGGCAAAATCAGGCGGTAGTCGTTGGTTAGCTCAAAAACCAGCAGGATGCCGGTGATCGGCGCGCGTACGACGCCGGCCATCACGGCAGCCATGCCGGCGATAGCGTAAGCCTGGGGACTGCCGGTCAGTTCGGGTGGGGCGACACTGGCCGCCAGCAGCCCGAATGCGCCGCCCAGCATGGTGCCAACGAACAGCGTCGGCGCGAAGATGCCGCCTACAAAACCGCCGGCGATGCTGACCGCCGTCATCAGCAGCTTGCCGAACCCCAGCGCCAGCAGCAGGCCGAAGGAAAAACTTTCACCGGCGTTTAACACAGCGGCCATCACCTCGCGCCCCGGCCCCATGATTTGCGGTAGAAAAAGCGCCACCATGCCGACCAGCACCCCGGCCAGCGCCGCTTTAAACGGTCGGCGCAGATGCACGTATTTGTGCCACAGGTCATGCTGCCAGTGAACGGCGTGGATAAAGACCACCGATACCGGGGCCAGCAGCAGCCCCAGTGCCGCGTACAGCAAAATTTCGCCGGGATTACCCATTGTAAAGTTCAAACGCCCCAGGACGGGCGTCACGCCGGTAAGCGCCTGGATAAAAACTGAGGCGATCACCGAGGCCAGCACCACCACGCTGAACGAGCCGGTCGAAAATTCGCCGTTGAGGATGACCTCCATGCTGAAAAACACGCCGGCGATAGGCGCGCGGAAGGCAGCGGCAATGGCGCTGGCTGACCCGGCGGCCACCAGCAGGCGCATCCGTTCTTCCGACAGGCGCAGCTTTTGCCCGAAAAACGAGCCGATGTTGGCGCCGATCACTACGCTGGGCGCTTCCGGCCCAACCGACGCGCCCGCCCCCAGCGAGAGCGCCGCCGCCACTGCTTTAACCGGCATTACCCGGTAGCGCAGGCGTCCGCCCGCCAGTGCCACTGCCTCGATAATCCCGGCCAGGCCGTGATGCCGCTCCGTACCGACAAAACGTTCCATCATCCAGCCCACGACCAGCCCGGCCAGCCCCAGGCTGACGACCACCGCCGCTGCGCCCAGGATCGTCCCCAGGACTTCGACCGCCAGCCAGTCGTAAAAGATGTGGTGGAAAAATTCAATCGCCAGATCGAACACCCAGATGCTGACGCCGGTCGCCAGGCCCACCATTACGGCCAGCAGCAGCAGGGCGGTATTTTCACTGAGGTGCAGCCCCCGGCGTTCGAGAAAACGAAAACGTTTCAAACCCCAATAACCGTTCATGCCGCTCTGTATAACGCCGACGGCCAGCACTTGCAATACGTATTGCAAAATGTGAACTTGCCGAAATTAAAAAGCTATGCTATAGTGCGGATGAGAAACGAACCACTTTTTTCTTCCCAGTATATCTACACTACCATTTGATGTGGCGCTGCCGACAGAAGTGCATAAACGTCCTGTTGTTTTGCAAAACGTCGAGCAGGCTGCAGCTTCTAAAATGGTTCCTCGCGTGTGCGATATGCCAGGATTTGGAGCGACCCCGGAGTGTCATAGCCTATGGATATTGCCCAGTTAGAAGCACAAACCCTCGACGAATTGAGACAGATCGCGCGTGAAAGCGGCCTGATCGGTTACAGCCGGTCGAAAAAGCAGGAACTGGTGCTGGCGCTGCTGCGGGATAACGCCGAAAAGCAGGGGTACAAACTGCGCGGCGGCATCCTGGAAATCGTGGATGATGGCATCGGCTTTTTGCGGGCGGAAAAGTATCTGCCCGGCCCGAACGACATCTACGTCAGCCAGACCCAGATCAAACGTTTTAACCTCCGCACCGGCGACATGGTGATCGGGCAGGTGCGCGCGCCCAAGGATTCGGAAAAATACTATGGCCTGCTGCGCGTGGATGCGGTCAACGGCCTGAACCCGGAAGAGGCTAAAAACCGCCCGTTTTTTGAAGACCTGACGCCGATTTACCCCAACCAGCGGTACAGCCTGGAGACGAACCCGCGTATTTTATCCACGCGGCTGCTCGACCTGTTCGCCCCCATCGGGCGCGGGCAGCGCGGGTTGATCGTCTCGCCGCCGAAGGCCGGTAAAACGACCGTTTTGAAGGAAATCGCCAACGCCATCAGCCACAACTATCCTGAAGTGCATCTGATGATCGCGCTGATCGGCGAGCGCCCCGAAGAAGTGACTGACATGGATCGTTCGGTGGACGCCGAGGTGATCGCCTCCACCTTCGACGACCCGGTGCAGCACCATACCCGCGTGGCCGAAATGGCGATCAACCGCGCCAAACGGCTGGTCGAAAGCAAGCAGCATGTCGTCCTGATGCTGGACAGCATCACGCGGCTGGCGCGCGCCTACAACCTGGTCGTACCCAGCAGCGGGCGCACGCTTTCCGGCGGTTTCGACCCGTCGGCCATCCACCCGCCCAAACGCATTTTCGGCGCGGGGCGTAATATCGAACAGGGTGGCAGCCTGACCATCATCGCCACCTGCCTGGTGAACACCGGCAGCAAGATGGACGACCTGATTTACGAGGAGTTCAAAGGCACGGGTAATATGGAACTGCTGCTCAACCGCAAGCTGCAAGAGCGGCGGCTGTTCCCGGCTTTTGACATTGAAGGTTCGTCCACCCGGCGCGAGGAACTGCTGCTTGGCCCGGATGTTCTCCAGCGCACCTATACCCTGCGTAACATGCTGGCCCGGCTGGCCGAAGACCCCGAACTGGGGACGGTGGGCGCTTACGAGCGTTTCATCAACCAGTTCAAACAAACCGAGTCCAACCTCGAATTTCTGGACAGCATCCCCGGCGGCAACGTCGCGGCCATGAACAGCCGGTCGTTTTTATAAGTGCGTTTCACCACCCGACTCGAAGCACTAAGGAACTGATTTAACCCGTATGATTGATGTAAACCAACTTCGCAAAGGCACGACCTTTTTGTCCGACGGCCAGATCTTCCGCGTGATAACCTACAGCCACACCAAACCTGGACGCGGCAACGCCACCATCCGCGTGAAGGTGCGTAACATGCGTACCGGCGCGACGCTGGAAATGACCTTTAACTCCGGCATGTCGGTGCAGGACATCCGCGTGGACAGCCACAACGTCGAATACCTGTACAGCGATGGCGAATTTCTGACCTTTATGGACCTGGACACCTACGAACAGCCGCAGATTCGCCGGGACGTGTTCGGCGACGACTTTCTGTATCTGCGGGAAAACCTCCAGCTTAAGCTGAGCAGCTACGAAGGCGAGATCATTGATTACGAGCTGCCGAACACGGTTGACCTGAAAGTGACCGAGTCGGAAATGGCGATTGCCGGGGATACGGCC
>JAPKMO010000058.1 GCA_026645945.1 Anaerolineae bacterium | reverse complement strand
TGGCATCTTCCACGAACGTCCATTCGATGCCGTCGCTGTTGGAGTAGATATTGTAACTCTCGCCGCTGGCCGATGTCACCCGGCCAAATGCCCGCCGGAACGCCTGGTACAAATCCAGGTCGAGCAGCAGCACCGCTGTCAGGCTTTCGCCCCGGCTTTGCAGGTAACTTTCTAACCACTGCGCCTGGCCGGGACTGCGCGGGTAGCCGTCCAGGATGACGCCGTTAGCCGCGTCCGGCTGTTCCAGCCGTTCCTGCACGACCGCGTTGGTGATTTCGTCCGAAACCAACTGGCCGGACTTCATAATTTCCTGGATTTGCTGCGCCAGCGCGTCGGTGCGCGTTTTCATCGCGCGAAAGAGGTCGCCCGTCGAAACGTGCGGGATGCCGTAGTGGTCGCGGATGAAAGCCGCCTGCACGCCCTTCCCAGAACCCTGCACGCCCATCAGAATAATATATAGCCCTGCCATGTTAAGTAGTTTTCCTTTTAGAGTTTATCCGTAAACCCACCAGACAGTGGGCTTAAGCCCACTGTTCTGCTGTCAGATCGATCGGTTTATGGATAGGTTCTTGCCTACAGTCGCAGGTAAAAAACTACCGGCTAACGACTGTAGGCTTAAGACTTAAAAACTGGTACGTGAACCGGCTTAATCTGCATACCGCCAGCGGGCTTCAGCCAGACAGCGGGCTTCAGCCAGACAGTGGGCTTCAGCCAGACAGTGGGCTTCAGCCAGACAGCGGGCTTCAGCCAGACAGTGGGCTTCAGCCCACTGTTAATGCACTAGCCCATAAAACCTTCGTAGTTCCGCATCACCAGCTGCGCCTCGATCTGGCGCATCGTGTCAATCACCACACCTACCACGATGATGAGGCCGGAGCCGGACAGCACCTGCGCCGCATTGCTGGCCGTCCCCACCGTCTCCAGCGGGAACAGCAGCCGGTTTATCAGGTCTACGATACCCGGCACGACCGCGATCACGCCCAGGAACAGCGCGCCGATCAGCGTGATGCGCCGCGTCACCCGGACGATATATTCCTGCGTGCGTTTGCCGGGGCGAATGCCGGGGATGAACCCGCCGTTGCGCTGCAAGTTTTCCGCCAGGTTTTGCTGCTGCACCATGATGTCAGTGTACAAAAAGGTGAAGCCCACCACCATCAGGAAAAACGTCAGCCAGTAGGCCAAGCCCTGGTGGTTGCCGAACGTCTGCGTAATCATGTCCCCCACCGGCCCAGGCGGGAACAGGTTGGCGATGATGGCCGGGAAGGTGATAAACGACTGGGCGAAAATCAGCGGGATCATGCCCACCGCGTTCACCTTCAGCGGGATATGCGTTGTGCCGCCGCCGTACTGCCGCCGGCCGCGCACGCGCTTGCCGTACTGCACTGGCACGCGCCGCACCCCCTCATAGATATACACAATCACCACCACGCTCACCACCACGATGACGATGAACAGCAGCAGGTTGTACAGCGCCGGCTGCGTGCCGCTGGTCAGCAGCTGCACCAGGCTAGACGGCGCTTGCGCCACAATGCCCGCGAAGATGATGATCGAAAGCCCGTTCCCGATGCCCTGCTCGGTAATCAGTTCGCCCAGCCAGATGGCGAACATCGTCCCGGCGGTCATCGTCACCAGCACCGAAGCCGTCAGCAGCAGGTCGCTCCCGAACCCATCAATGATCGGTCGCCCGCCCAGCACGTTAAAAATCTGTATCTGGCCGATGGCTTGCAGCAGCGCCATCGGAATCGCCAGATAATAGGTGTACCGCTGGATTTTTTCCTGGCCGCCCGGCTCTTTCTGGATGGCTTCCAGCGCCGGCACCAGCGGGATGAGCAGTTGGAAGATAATGGACGCCGTGATGTACGGGTACACCCCGTTCGCCATCACGCTGAAGTTTCGTACCGCGCCGCCGGACAGCAGATTCAACACGCCCAGCAGGCCGCTCTGTTGGCTGGCGAACAAGGCCTCCAGCGCGCTGGGGTTCACCCCCACCACCGGCACGTGCGCCGCAAACTGGTACACCACCAGAATCAACCCGGTGATGAGCAGTTTGTTCCGCACATCCGGCAGCCGCCACGCATTCCGCAGTGCTTCAATCATAAGGTTTCCGTCCTCATAACAACGATATGAGTAACGAGCCGCAAGGAATAAAGGATGAGTGAAAAATCACCCCCTCGCCCTGCATCACTCATTACTCATACCTCATCACTCGTTACTATAGAGTTTTTCCAGGACTTCCTTCCGCAGCTTGCGGATGGTGGCCTTCGCGCCTTTGATTCGCAGCGGGATGATCTCGACCGTTCCGCCCGCCCCAGTGATTTTTTCCTGCGCGCTTTTGGTAAAGCGGTGCGCCTTCACCGTCAGCTTGCGGTTCAGCTCGCCGTTGCCGGCGTCACCGTCGCGCCTTCGTCCAGCCCGGCCAGCGCCTCGATTTTCACTTCCTGGTACTCGATGCGGAAGATGTTCGTAAAACCGCGTTTGAAGGGCAGCCGCCGCACCAGCGGAAGCTGGCCGCCCTCGAAGTACGCGCCTTTGGTCTTGCCGCGCCGCGCGCCCTGGCCTTTAATGCCCCGGCCCGAATAGCGCCCATGCCCGGACGCGATGCCGCGCCCCCAGCGGATGCGCTTTTTCTTGGAACCCTTGTCGGGTTGCAGGTCATGCAGTTTCATCAGCGACTTCCTCCACCTCCACCAGATGCCGCACCTTAAACAGCATCCCGCGCACCTGCGGCGTGTCTGGCACAGTGACCTCATGGTTGATCCGCCGCAGCCCCAGCGAGCGCACCGTAGCGCGCTGGCTTTGTTCGTAACCGATCAAACTGCGGCGCAGCGTAACCCGCAGCATCTTCTTCTGCTCACTCATTCGGCGTCCCCTCCTTACGGCGGCGCGACCAGAAGGGCAGCAAATCCTGCGGGTCTTTGCCCCGCGTGGCGGCGATGTCCTGCGGGCTGCGAAGCTGGTTGAGCGCGTCCAGGGTCGCCATCGTCACGTTCAGCAGGTTCGGGCTGCCCTGGCTCTTGCTCAGAATATCCCGCACGCCGGCGGCTTCCAGCACCGCGCGCACGCCGCCGCCGGCAATCACGCCCGTACCGGGCGAAGCCGGTTTGAGCATCACCACCGCGCCGCCGTAGCGACCGATTACCGGATACGGGATGGTCGTTTCGTACAGCGCCACCCGCTGCATATTGCGCCGCGCCCGTTCCGCGCCCTTGCGGATGCTGTCCGGCACGCCGCGCGCTTTGCCGATGCCCGCGCCCACGCGCCCCTTGCCGTCGCCCACAATCACCACCGTGCGAAAAGCAAACCGGCGGCCACCTTTAATCACTTTAGCGACACGCTTGATGTCTACCACGCGCTCGTCGAGTTCCTCGCGGTCTTCATCCCGGTCGCGTTCGGCGCGGTCGGGGCGGTCGCGCTTCGGCTCGCGCTCGCCGCCACGCTCACCACGCTGGCCGCCGCCGGGGCGTTCTCCTCTGCGTTGTGGTCTATTTCCAGCCATGTTTTGCTCCTAAAACTCCAGGCCGCCTTCACGCGCGCCCTCGGCCAGCGCCGCTACCCGACCCTGATACTGGTATCCACCCCGGTCGAACACCACTTTTTGAATACCAACACTTTTGGCGCGCTCGGCCAGCACCTGGCCGACAATTTTGGCCGCTTCGGTCTTTTTCTTCCCGGCCACCTGCGCGGCAATCTCTTTATCCACCGTCGAGGCCGACACCAGCGTTCGCCCCGCCACATCGTCAATCACCTGTGCATAAATGTTAGTCAGGCTGCGAAAGACGTTTAAGCGGGGGCGTTCGGGGGTGCCGCTCACGCGCGCCCGCACGCGCCTGTGACGCCGGGCCCGCGCGGCCTCTTTAATTTCCGTCTTGCTGCTCATCGTTCCCTCTTTAATCGGTTCCGAGTGATGAGGTATGAGGTATGAATAAACCCACGTGCCTGTTACAGTCCTTACTCAGCACTCATACCTCGGCGCTCATCACTTCTACTTCGTCTTACCGGCTTTACCGGCTTTACGCCGGATGGTTTCGTCGCTGTAGCGCACGCCCTTGCCCTTGTACGGCTCTGGCGGGCGCAGGCCGCGAATGTCCGCCGCCGTCTGCCCGACCACCTGTTTGTCCGCGCCGTCAATGTGGATGACGCGCCCGCGCTCCTCGACGCTGAAGCTGATGCCCGCCGGCGGCGGCACAACGATTTCGTGCGAGTAGCCCAGTTTCATCACCAGGTCGTCGCCGCGTTTATCGCTGGAATAACCCACGCCTTCGATCACCAGGGTTTTACGGAAACCATCCGTAACGCCCGTCACCATGTTCGCCAGCAGCGCCCGCGTCAGCCCGTGCAGCGCCCGTATCGGCCCCTGATCGTTGGGCCGCTCCACCAGCAGCTTGCCATCTTCCTGCTTGATGGCGATTTCCGGGTGAACGGTCATTCGCAGTTCGCCCTTCGGCCCTTTAACGACCACATCCTGGCCGCTGATGGTGATATCCACCTTCGCCGGTATCGTTATCGGCTTCTTGCCAATCCGTGACATAATGACCTCACCACACGTAACACAAGACTTCGCCGCCCACGCGCTGGCGGCGCGCTTCCTGCGCCGTCATCACGCCCTTCGGCGTCGTCACGATGGCGATACCGATGCCGCTCATCACGCGCGGCAGGTCGCGCCGCCCCCGGTAAATCCGGCGGCCTGGTTTGCTCACCCGCTCCAGATGCGTGATAACCGGCTTGCGGTCGCGCCGCGCGCCATAATATTTCAGCTCAATCCGCAAAATCGGCGCCGGTTTTGCGTCGCCGACCGCGTAATCCTCGATAAAGCCTTCCTCTTTCAGGATGCGCGCGATCTCCAGCTTCAGCTTGGAACCGGGCATTTCCACCGAGGGTTTGCCCGCCATCAGCGCGTTCCGAATCCGGGTCAGCATGTCGCCTACAGGATCGCTAATCATGCCCCCTCCTACCAGCTTGACTTCACGACGCCGGGAATCTGACCCCGCAGCGCCAGTTCGCGGAAATGAATGCGGCACAACCCGAAGCGGCGGATGTACCCATGCGGACGCCCGCACACCTTCCCGGAATTCGGGTCAATGTACTGGCAGCGGTTGTGAACGCGGACTTTGTACTTGCGCCGCCCTTCGCGGGCAACAATTGATCTTTTCGCCATCTTGTTTGTGTCCTCTAGCTCTCGCGGAAGGGCATACCCAGCAGTTTGAGCAGGCGGCGGCCTTCCTCATCCGTCCTGGCCGTCGTGACAATTGTGATTTCCATGCCGCGCACTTTGTCAATCTTGTCGTACTGGATTTCCGGGAAGATCAACTGCTCGCGCAGGCCGATGGTGTAGTTGCCGCGCCCATCCATTTTGGACGGAATGCCGCGAAAGTCGCGCACACGCGGCAGCGCGATATTCATCAGCCGGTCTAGTATGGACCACATCCGTTCGCCCCGCAGCGTCACCTTCACGCCGATGGAACGCCCTTCGCGCAGCTTGAAGGTGGCGATGCTCTTTTTTGCTTTGGTGATAACCGGCTGCTGCCCGGTAATCGTCCGCAGGTCTTCTACCGCGCCGTCCAGCACTTTGGGGTTATCCAGCGCCTCGCCCAGGCCGATATTGATGACCACTTTTTCGACACGCGGCACCTGCATCACGTTTCGGTACTTAAATTCGTTCATCAGCGCCGGAACGATCTCTGCCCGGTAGCGGTTTTGTAACACATGCTCTGCCATCTGGTTCGCTCCGGTCAATCTATATTCGCGTTGCATTTTTTGCAGTAGCGCGTTTTAAAGCCGTCGTCCTTAAAACGATAGCCCACGCGCGTGCGCTGGTCGCACTTCGGGCAAACCAGCATCACATTCGACAGGTGCAGCGGCGCGTTAAATTCCACGATCTGCGCCGGAATCTGGCGGCTGCCCACCTGTTTGGCTTTCTCATGTCGTTTGGCGAGGTTCACGCCGCTGACGACCACCCGGTTGGCCTTGTTCAGCACAGAGATCACCTCTCCACGCTCGCCCACGTCCTTCCCGGCAATCACCTCGACGTTATCGCCTTTTTTAATCCGTTGCATCGTTTTCCTAACTCCCAGGATACACGCCGTTTTCCCGCTCCCGGCGGCCAACGGCGCAATTTCCGACCCTCTACAGCGTTTCCATCGCCAGCGATACGATCTTCAGGAAACCTTTGTCGCGCAGCTCTCGCGCAACCGGCCCGAACACGCGCGTCCCGCGCGGGTTCACGCCATCATCGGCCAGCAGTACAGCGGCGTTATCGTCAAACTTGATATACGAGCCGTCGCTGCGCCGGTATTCTTTGGCCGTACGGACGATTACCGCTTTCACCACTTCGCTCTTTTTAACGCTGCTGTCGCTGGCAGCCGATTTAACGGTTGCCACCACCACATCCCCTACATAGCCGTACTTCCGGCGCGAACCGCCCATCACGCGGATCACCAGCAGCTCGCGCGCGCCGCTGTTGTCGGCGACGACCAGCCGCGATTCGTTCTGAATCATGACTCCTGCTCCTCGCCTTCGCTGGCCGCTGCCGGGGTATCACCTTCCGGCAGCCCTTCGCCATCCTGCACTTCTGCCGGGGCATCGCCGGCCAGCGGTTCCAACACACGCCCGCCGGGGCCCTCCAGCACCTTTTCCACCACCCAGCGTTTGTTTTTGCTGATGGGTTTGCTTTCCACCAACTGCACCACCGAGCCGATCTCGACGGTGTTGCTTTCGTCATGCGCCATCACCTTTTTGGTGCTGCGGATGACCTTTTTATAAACCCGGTGCGCCTTGCGCCGCTCGATGGCGACCACGACGGTTTTTTCCATCTTGTCGCTCACCACGCGCCCGACCAGACGACGGCGACTGTTAGGCATCTTTTTCCTCCTTGCGCGCCTGCTCGGCGGCCAACTGCCGTTCGCGCAGGACGGTCTTCAGCCGGGCGACGGTGCGCCGCGCGCGGCGGGGCGCGTTGGTGTCCTCAAGCTGACCCGAAGCCATCTGGAAGCGCAGGTTGAACATGGCTTCCTTCTGGTCTTCCAGCGCGTTCAAAAGCTCTTCATCGCTCAATTGACGAATCTCACGGATTTGCATCTTCCCAGTTCCCTTTCTCGGAGATTACGACTCGAACTTGATCTCCTGGCCGGAAATCGGGTCAATCCGCTTGACGACCTTCGTCCGAATGGGCAGTTTGTGGCCTGCCAGCCGCAGCGCCTCTACCGCGTCTTCTTCCGGGATGCCGCCCATCTCGAACAGCACGCGCCCCGGTTTGATGACGCAGACGTAGTATTCGACCGACCCCTTGCCTTTACCCATGCGGGTTTCGGCGGCCTTCTGGGTGTACGGTTTGTCCGGGAAAACCCGAATCCAGATTTTCCCGCGCCGTTTGGTGTAACGCACCATCGTGCGCCGCGCCGCCTCGATCTGCCGCGCCGTCAGCCACACTGGCTCCAGCGCCTGCAAACCGTACTCGCCAAACGAAACCACATTGCCCCGGCTGGCTTTGCCCTTCATGCGGCCCCGCATTTGTTTCCGGTACTTCATGCGTTTTGGCATTAACATGCTGTTTTGTCCTCGTTATTCGCCCATCCGCCGGGGAGGGCGCGCCCATTACGGGCTAACGTATACATCCTTCTTCGGCTCGGCGGGTTTTTCTTCGCGCAGCACTTCGCCTTTGTAAATCCACACCTTCACGCCGATGCGCCCGAAGGTCGTCAGCGCCTCCGCCTTGCCGTAGTCAATGTCGGCGCGCAGCGTCGAACGCGGCACGCGGCCTTCGCTGGCCCATTCACGCCGCGCCATGTCCGCCCCGGCCAGCCGACCGCTCACCTCGATTTTGATGCCCTGTGCGCCCTGGCGCATGGCCTGGCTGATGGCACGTTTGATCGCCCGGCTGTGGCCGATGCGGCGCTCTAACTGATCCACGATATTTTCTGCCACCAACTGCGAGTCCAGGTCCGGCTTGTCAATTTCGGTCACTTCGACCTTGACCTTCGCCTCGCTGCCCAGCAGTTGTTCCAGCCCCGTCCGCAGCTCTTTAACCGCCTCGCCCTTGCGCCCAATCAAAATGCCCGGACGCGCTGTGTGAATGTTCACCAGCAGTTGGTTGGGATACCGCTCGATCTCCACGCGGGAAACCCCGGCGCGCGCGCCCTTCGCCTTGATATAGCGGCGAATGGCGAAATCCTCTTGCAGCAGGTCGGTATACCGCTGCCCTTCGGCGTACCAGCGCGCGTCCCAATCGCGGTTGATCTTCAGGCGGAAGCCGACGGGATGTACTTTGCGTCCCATGTTACGATGCCTCCTCTCGCTCGGCCAGGACGACCGTCACATGCGCCATACGCCGCACGCGCGGTTTGTAGCGTCCCCGCGCCCCGGCCTTCATGCGTTTTAAACGCGGGCCTTCGTCGGCGGTGATGCTCTTCACATACAGATCGTCCGGGTTCAGATCGTGATTTGCCTCAGCATTAGCCATCGCCGAAAGCAGCGTCTTACGCACCAGTTTGGCGCCTTTTTTCGGCATATATTCCAGCACGGTGGCCGCCTGTTTCGCCCCCATGCCGCGCACCTGGTCAATCACCAGCCGCAGCTTGCGCGGCGAAATCAACAGGGAGGTGGTTCTTGCTCGCACGTCCATCACGGCCTCCTATTTCTTTTTCTCGACCAGGTGGCCGCGATAGGTGCGCGTCGGCGCGAACTCGCCCAGCTTGTGGCCGACCATGTTTTCGGTGACGTAAATCGGCACGTGGCGGCGGCCATCATGGACGGCGATGGTGTGGCCGACCATCTGCGGGAAGATCGTGCTGGCGCGGCTCCAGGTGCGGATGACCACTTTTTTATTGTCCGCGTTTAACTTTTCGATTTTTCTCAGCAGCTTGGGGTCTATAAACGGCCCCTTCTTTAATGAGCGTGACATCGTTTCCTACCTCTGCTCTCAGCAGTTAGCGATTGGCCGGCGCTGTGATGGCCGGCACAGACGGCCTGCCCCCAGCGCCCGGCACGTTTTAGCGGCCCCCGCCGCGCCGCCGGACGATGAAGCGGTCGGTACGGCGGTTAACGCGCGTGCGTTTGCCCAACGCCGGTTTGCCCCAGGGCGTTTTCGGCCCGGCCATACCGATTGGCGACCGGCCTTCGCCGCCGCCGTGCGGGTGGCTGCCGGGGTCCATCGCGCTGCCGCGCACCGTTGGCCGCCAGCCCAGCCAGCGCCGCCGCCCAGCCTTACCCAGCTTGATATTACCGTGATCGGTATTGCCCACCTGGCCGATGGTCGCCATGCAGCGGTCATGCACCAGCCGCACCTCGCCGCTGGGCATCCGCACCTGGGCATAAGCGCCCTCCTTCGCCAGCAGCTGCGCCGAAACGCCCGCCGACCGCGCGATCTGCCCGCCCTGGCCGGGCGCGAATTCGATATTGTGGATCAGCGTGCCGACCGGAATCTCCCGGATCGGCAGCGCGTCGCCCACCCGCAGTTCTGCCAGGTCGCCGTTGGCTACCCGGTCGCCCACCTTCAGCCCCAGCGGGGCGATGATGTAGCGGCGTTCGCCGTCTTCGTACTGTACCAGGGCGATCCGCGCCGAGCGGTTCGGGTCGTACTCGATGGACAGCACTTCCGCCGGGCTGTCAAACTTGTTGCGCTTGAAATCTATGATGCGGTAGCGCCGCTTGTGGCCGCCGCCGCGATGCCGCACGGTGATTTTGCCCTGGTTGTTGCGCCCGCCTTTTTTGCGGATTGGCTCCGTCAGCGACCATTCCGGTTGTGACGTGGTAATCTCTTCAAACGTGTGGCCCGTCATCCCCCGGCGGCCTGCCGAGGTGGGCTTGTAGACTTTAACCGGCATAATAATCACCCCACCTACAGGTTGAACAGCTCAATCTTATGGCCGGCTTCCAGCGTCACAATGGCTTTTTTCCACTGCCGCGCGCGCAGATACCACCGGCGGCCACGCTGCCCGCGTTTGGCGGGCATCACCATTGTTCGCACTTTCGCAACCTTCACGTCGTTCGGGAACACCAGTTCGACCGCCTCTTTGATCTGAATCTTGTTGGCGTCCGGGTGAACCTCGAACACATATTGATTGAGTTCTTCTGATTGAAGACTGGACTTTTCGGTAACGACCGGGCGGATAATCACGTCATAAGGGTGCAGTTCAGCCATTGTCGCGCTCCTCCCGTCCCCAGATGGACTTAATCACTTCCAGCGCATCCAGCGGCACGACCACCTTATCGAATTTCAACAGGTCGCGCACGTTTAGATAGCTGGCCCGTAAATACTGCGCGTTCTCCAGGTTGCTGATGCTGCGCTCCACGTTTTCGTTGCGTTCGGCCAGCAGCACCAGCGCCGACGTATCCGCGCCGACGATGGCCGCCAGCGTTTGCCGCATCTGTTGGGTCTTGGGCGACTCAAGCGCCAGCCGGTCTACGAATACCAGTTGGTTATCGCGTGCCAGCGCGCTCAGCGTGCAGCGGATGGCCTGTCGGCGCATCTTCCGGGGCATGTCTTTGGTGTATTTATGCGGCTTGGGGCCTTTCGGACGCCCGCCGCCCACGAACTGCGTGGCATCCCGCGAGCCATGACGGGCGCGCCCCGTCCCTTTCTGGCGATACCACTTGGCCGACGTGCGGCTCACTTCGCCGCGCCGCTGCGTGCTGTGCGTCCCCAGGCGGGCGTTCGCCATCTGGCGCACGTAAGCCTGGTGCATCAGCCCGGTATTCACTTCCACTTCAAAAATATCGGCGGGCAGGTCTATCGTGCTGACCTGTTGGCCGCTGACATTCATTACGGGAACTTGCATGGTGACTCGCTCCTCTCGCCCTAACCCCGCCGCACCCGCGCCGGTTTAATCATGACGATGCCGCCGTTGGCGCCGGGAATCGAGCCTCTGACGGCGAGCAGGTTTTTATCCGCGTCCACCACGACCACTTCCAGGTTTTCTATCGTCACGCGCTCCGAACCCATATGCCCCGGATAACGCTTGCCTTTGAGTGTGCGCCCCGGATAGGTGTTGGCGCCTGCCGAACCGGGCGCGCGCGTCCGGTCAGAAGCGCCGTGTGTTTTGGGCTGGCGGTTGAAGTTGTGGCGTTTGATGCCGCCCTGATACCCGCGCCCCTTGCTCACGCCGATGACATCCACGCGCTCGCCTTTGGCGAATACGTCCGCCTTGATGGTTTCCCCCTCCGCAACGTCTACTTCACCATCCCGCACCCGGAACTCGCGCAGGTGGCGCAGGGCGGGCAGGCTGTTGCGCTGCAGGTGGCCGAGCTGGCCTTTAGTCAGGCGCTGTGGTTTGGTTTCCCCAAACCCGATCTGTACGGCGGTGTAACCGTCTTTTTCCGCCGAGCGGATTTGCGTTACGTAACACGGGCCGGCCTGAATCACCGTCACGGGGATGACATCCCCGTTTTCATCGAAGATCTGGGTCATGCCCACTTTTTTACCGATAATGCCCTTCATCATCTGTTGCCTTTCCCTGAAGGAGGCGGAGACACGTCTCACCAGACACGCTTCACCGGCGCCTTCATCAGCTCTCAGTTGCGCAGCGGCGGACGCCGTTCCCACGCCCGCTTACGCCCTCTACTTCACGACAATATCCACGCCTGCTGGCAGATTCAGGCGCATCAGCGCGTCAATCGTCTTGCTGTCCGGGTCGAGGACATCCACGAGCCTTTTATGCGTGCGGATTTCAAAATGCTCCTGGGAGTCCTTATCAATAAATGGGCTGCGCCGCACCGTAAACCGCTCGATGCGGGTGGGCAGCGGCACCGGCCCGACCACGCGCGCACCGGTGCGTTCCGCCGTTTCCACGATGCGCTGCACCGACTGGTCTAAAACCCGGTGGTCATACGCCTTCAGCCAGATGCGAATTTTATTTCGTACCATAGTGTCCTCGATAGAAGTCCGGCGTGTGTAAGGGCGGGTTTTGAAACCCGCCCCTACGGTGTTACCGGATATACTCTGGTGTTACTCCAGAATTTCGGTGATGACACCCGCGCCGACGGTCAGGCCGCCTTCACGGATAGCGAATTTCGACCCTTTTTCCAGAGCAACCGGCGTAATCAATTCCACTTCCAGGTTCACGCTGTCGCCAGGCATGACCATTTCCACGCCCTCCGGCAGTTGAATGGTGCCGGTCACGTCCATCGTGCGGATGTAAAACTGCGGGCGATAGCCGGGGAAAAACGCCTTGTGGCGGCCACCTTCGTCCTTACGCAGCACGTACACCTCGCTCATAAAGCGGCGGTGCGGGGTGATGCTCTTGGGTTTCGCCAGCACCATACCGCGCTCAACCTCCTCACGGGTGATGCCGCGCAGCAGAATACCGGCGTTGTCACCGGCTTCGGCGGCGTCCAGTTCCTTGTGGAACATTTCGATGCCGGTCACGACCGTCTTCATGATCTCATCGCGCAGGCCGACGATTTCGATTTCCTCGCCTTTGGTCAGCCTGCCGCGCTCCACGCGCCCCGTCACCACCGTGCCGCGCCCCTTGATCGAGAACACGTCCTCAATCGCCATCATGAAGGGCTTGTCCACCTCACGCATCGGGGTGGGGATGAAATCATCCACCGTATCCATCAGTTTCAGGATGCTTTCGTATTCCGGCGCGTTCGGGTCTTCGCTGGTGGACTCGTTAGCCAGCAGCGCCGAACCGCGCACGATGGGGGTATTGAAGAAGCCGTAGCTTTCCAGCAGTTCCGTCAGTTCCAGCTCCACCAGTTCCAGCAGTTCAGGGTCGTCCATCTGGTCAATTTTGTTCAGGTACACGACCATCGCCGGCACTTCCACCTGGCGCGCCAGCAGCACGTGTTCGCGCGTCTGCGGCATCGGGCCGTCCGGCGCGCTCACCACCAGGATCGCGCCGTCCATCTGCGCCGCGCCCGTGATCATGTTCTTGATGTAGTCGCGGTGGCCGGGGCAGTCCACGTGCGCGTAGTGGCGCGCATCGGTCTCGTACTCCACGTGACGGATGTTGATGGTGATGCCGCGCGCTTTTTCTTCCGGCGCGTTGTCAATGTCATCATATTTCATCCGCGCGGCTTTACCCTTCAGCGCCAGCACCTTCGTAATGGCTGCCGTCAGGGTCGTCTTGCCATGATCGACGTGACCGATCGTGCCGATGTTCACGTGGGGTTTGGAACGTTCAAATTTGGTCATTGTGACTCTATCCTTTTCCTCTGGCTTAACACTCAGACGTTTTGGCTGTTTTTGATAGGGGCGCGATGGCGCGCCCCGCCGGAAATTACCCTGCTCTAGCGAGTACCCTTGACTACCTCGTCCGCGATGTTCTGCGGCGCGACGGCGTATCGCTCAAACTCCATCGTAAAACTGCCGCGCCCCTGCGTCATATTTCGCAGTTGGGTGGCATAACCGAACATCTCGCCCAGCGGCACCGTCGCCCGCACCGAAGTCGTCCCCGCGCCGCGCGGCTCCATGCCCACAATCGTCCCCCGCCGCGCCGACAGGTCGCCGACAACCGTCCCGGTGTAGTCCTCCGGCACGACCACTTCAACCTTCATGGTCGGCTCCAGCAGCACCGGCCCGGCGCGGTGCGCGCCTTCCTTCAGGCACATCGAACCGGCCACCTTAAACGCCATTTCGCTGGAGTCCACTTCGTGGAAAGCGCCGTCTACCAGGGTGGCTTTGATGCCCACCAGCGGATAACCGGCCACCACGCCGCCTTGCAGCGCATCCCGCACGCCGTTGCGCGCCGCCGGGATGAACTCTTTCGGAATCGCGCCGCCCTTGATGGCATCCACGAACAGGAAATCCTCGCCGGGGGGCAGCAGCTTGCGGTCTTCGTCTGTCAGCGGCTCGAACTCGAACACCACCCGCGCGTACTGGCCGGAGCCGCCGGTCTGCCGCTTGAAGGTTGTGTCCTGGCGCACGCTGCGGGTGATGGTTTCCCGGTAGGCCACGCGCGGGCGGCCCACCGTTGCCTGCACGCCGAACTCGCGCAGCATCCGGTCTACCAGCACTTCCAGGTGCAGTTCGCCCATACCCTTGATTTTGGTCTGGCCGAGTTTGTCGTCCACCTCGATCTTGAAGGTCGGGTCTTCTTCCGCCAGGCGGCGCAGGGCAATGCCCATCTTGTCCTGGTCGGCCTTGCTGTTCGGCTCGATGGACAGTTCGATCACCGGTTCCGGGAAGCTGATTTTTTCCAGCACAATGGGGTTGTTCGGGTCGCACAGCGTATCCCCGGTGAAGGTTTCCTTCAAACCCAGAATGGCGGCAATGTCCCCAGCGTGGACTTCTTCCACATCCTCGCGCCGGTCGGCGAACATCCGCACGATGCGCCCCACCCGCTCGCGTTCGCCTTTGGTGCTGTTCAGCAGGGTCGAGCCGGAGCGCACCACGCCGGAATATACGCGGAAAAACGCCAGCCGCCCCACATACGGGTCGGTCAGAATTTTGAACACCAGCGCCGCCGCCGGCTGGTGGTCGGACGCTTCGCGCATCAGCGGCTCATCCGTCTTGGGATGCGTGCCTTTGATGGCCGGCACGTCCAGCGGCGAAGGCAGCAGTTCCACCACCTTATCCAGCATCAACTGGACGCCCTTGTTTTTGAGCGCCGAACCGCACAACACGGGATGCACCTTGCCCGCGATGGTCGCGGCGCGCAGTGCGCCCAGCAGTTCGTCGTTGGTGACTTCCTCTTCCATCAGGTACTTTTCGGTCAGATAATCGTCATTTTCGACGATTTTTTCGACCATCTCCTGACGGCGGGTTTCGGCCTGCTCGCGGTAGCTTTCCGGGATAGGGTGTTCCTGAATATCCGTCCCTTCATCGTTGCCGTAGGTGATGAGCTTCATCTCGATGAGGTCAATGATGCCGCTGAAGTCCGGCCCTTCGCCGTAAGGCATCTGGATGGGAACCGGGCTGCCGTTCACGCGGTCAACGATCATCTCCACGCAGCGCCAGAAGTTCGCGCCGGTGCGATCCATCTTGTTGACGAAACAGATGCGCGGCACATTGTAATTATTGGCCTGCCGCCAGACCGTTTCCGACTGCGGCTCGACGCCGGCCACCGCGTCAAAGACCACCACGCCGCCGTCCAGCACGCGCAGGCTGCGCTGCACTTCAGCAGTAAAATCCACGTGGCCGGGTGTATCAATGATATTGACCTGATGCCCCTTCCACCCGGCGGTCACGGCGGCGGCGGTGATGGTGATGCCGCGTTCACGTTCCTGCTCCATGTAGTCGGTCGTAGCCGCGCCTTCATGCACCTCGCCGACGCGGTGAATCATGCCGGTGTAATACAGCACACGCTCGGTGGTCGTCGTTTTACCGGCGTCAATGTGCGCGATGATGCCGATGTTGCGGACTTTATTCAGGTCGAGTACGGTTTCAGCTTTTTTCGCCATGTATCCTCAGCTTAGCTCTTAGCTGTTAGCGATTAGCAGGGCCTCTGCATTGGTCTCCGCTAATGTCACGGGGTTGTGTTCTACGCCGCGCGCTGATGGCTAATTGCTAACGGCCTCGTTACCGGAAATGGGCGAAGGCGCGGTTCGCCTCGGCCATACGGTGCGTATCATCCTTCTTTTTGATCGAAGCGCCCTGTCCCGAAGCGGCGTCCATCAGTTCGGCGGCCAGTTTTTCCGCCATGTTGCGCCCGCCCCGGTTGCGCGCGTTTTCCAAAATCCAGCGCATCGCCAGCGTTTGCGCCCGGTAGGTCGGCACTTCCACCGGAACCTGATAGGTGGAGCCGCCCACGCGCATCGGTTTAACTTCGACGGCGGGCGTGACGTTGCGAAGCGCCTGCTCGAACACCTCAATCGGGTCGCGTTTGGCGCGTTCCTCAATCAGATCAAGCGCCTTGTAGGCCAGCTGCTGAGCGGTGCTTTTTTTGCCGCCGTACATCATGCGGTTAATTAACATCGCCAGCAGCACGTTGTTGTACTTTTGATCCGGCATCACCGGACGCCGGGTCGGGCGGTATCGTCTTGGCATCGGAAACCCTCGCTTATTTCTTCTTCGCGCCAGCAGCAGCACCGGCCTTCGGACGTTTGGTGCCGTATTTGCTGCGGCCCTGCTCGCGGTTTTTCACCCCGTCGGTATCCAGCGTGCCGCGCACGATGTGATAGCGCACGCCGGGCAGGTCTTTCACACGGCCACCGCGCACCAACACCACGCTGTGTTCTTGCAGGCTGTGTCCCTCGCCGGGGATGTAGGCCGTAACCTCGATCTGGTTGGTCAGGCGGACGCGCGCCACTTTCCGCAGGGCGGAATTCGGCTTTTTGGGCGTCATGGTCTTAACCACCGTGCAGACACCCCGCTTTTGCGGCGCGCCTTTACGCCGCCGGGTGCGCTTCTGGGTGAAGGCGTTCAGCGTATATTGCAGCGCCGGGGCTTTGGTCTTGCTCTTTTTATCCCGGCGGCCCTTCCGAACCAACTGGTTGATGGTTGGCATATCATTCTCCGAAAATCAATCTATCCATTTTTGGACATGCAAACGGGCGTATCTAAACAGCAGAACGCCCGTATCCGTCTTCGGTCGAAGGCGAGCTGCCCCGCAATACGAGACGCTTTCGCCACCAATTCGCTCAGTTCGACGCCGTATTGCCTCGGTTTGGGAGGTTGCGCGCCGTCTTATGCGGGTTGAAATAGTAACATTTCCGGCAGGCTGTGTCAAGCGCCGGGTTTGCCAGGGCTTAGAACCTATCCATAAAAAACCGGTTGATCTGACAGCAGAACAGTGGGCTGAAGCCCACTGTCTGGTGGGTTTACGGATAAACTCTTAGGCATGAAGATACTTTGTCTCGATAAGCGGGCTTTCGCCTTCTCGGAGAGGCGGCTTAATGCGGCTCTTACTCCCCCTTTCTCCGCGCGCGGCAACCGGAGGAAGTCCCCTCAGAGAGGAAAAGTGGCCGGGGGGATAGGGGTTAACAGGGCGCGAAATTACAGTTTCATGCGTAAGCCCTGACTGCCCCGCGAAAAGCCCGCCCCGGATTAAAACATACCTTTGCGCCCCATGATGATAATAAAATGATGCTGGAAGGTCGCGTCCGGCGTGCCGGCGCAGCGCGGGTTCATCCACTCGGCGACAGCCTGCGGCGCCTGGGCCAGCATCACCTGAAGCCGCTCGATAACCTCCGGCGGGCAGTCCTGCATCTGCGCCCAGGGAACCAATTTGCGTTCCGGGTAAATAAACTGCTCGACCTGCTCGACGCTGAAACCGGCGTCCAGCAGCAGGCCGCGCCACTCGTATTCCGCATACACCCGGTGATGGCTGGGGTCGCGCAGGCGCTCGAAAGCATCCAGATAGCGGGCGGCGCGTTCGTCGTCCGGCACAAGCTGATCTTCCACCAGCAGCCGCCCACCCGGTTTAAGCACGCGGGCGCACTCCTGCACGAAACGAAAACAGTCCGGGAAGTGGTGCGGCGCAATCCGGCACGTCACCAGATCAAAAGTTTCCGCCTTGAACGGCAGCATCTCGGCGTCCCCGGCGGAAAAAATCACGTTGTCCGCGCCCTTCTGCCGGATGAACGACCGCGCGGCTTCCAGCATCGGCGGCGTCAGGTCAGATGCGACCACCCGCGCCACATGAGGAGCGAACTTCAGCGCCGTATGCCCGCCGCCGGCTGCCACATCCAGCACCAGCCAGTCCGCCGCCGGCTGCGCCAGCGCGACCAGCCGTTCCAAATCATCGCCGCTGGCGTGGCTGGCGCTGTGAACATAACTTTGCGCGCGCGGGCCAAAACGCTCCTGCGCGCGCGCCTTCACATCCTCAGACATACATTCCTTCCTTTCAGCCGAAACCCAGGCTGCACAACGAGGGCAGGCCTGAGTTAAAACCCACCTGCGTGAATTGCAAGGGCAGGCGCGCGGCAGAAGCTGCACGGATTTATCCATCTGACGTTAGGCATCCTGACGTTGGGCATCAAAGGCCGACAGGCCGTCAGCGCCCGCCTGCCGGCGTCGGCACCAGCTCCCAGCCGGAACGGTAGTCGCCATACCCGCCCTCGTACCCGTAATACGAACCCTGATACCACCAATAGGACGACGAATCGTATTCCGGCAGGGTGTCGCGGGCGGCGTCGAGCTGCGCCCAGGCGCCCTCGCGCGAGAGGTTGGCCGAAAAAACCGTCGCGCCATCCCCATCACGCAAATTATCCAACACGATGAGCTTGCGAACCAGCCACTGTCCTGCCCAGTCATGCACCGCCGGGTTATCTGTCGCGTCAGTGTAGAGCGGGATAATGGCCGGGACGGCATCCACCGACAGGATATTGAGGAAAGCGATGTCTAACTCCTGCCCGGCGCGGTAGCGGGCGATGTTGCGGTCGGCGATATACAAGTCTACGTTCATCAGGTTAAGCGTGCCGAGATAGCCGATGATGACCAGCAGCGAGCCGAGCGAAAAAATATTCTTCCGCACCCGGAACAGCGCCAGCAGGAACACGATGAACAGCACGCCCAACCAGTGCATAAACACATGGGTATACACGCGAAGCTGTGTGAAGCCGAAGGCGTCCTCGTACAGCAGCATCCGCTGAGACGCCGACACCAGCATGACGGTCGTCAGCACAACCAGCGCCACGCACAGTCCCCGGAAGATCAACTGCTCGCGCCGCTCCTGCCGCACCGTCACCCGGTCGAGCCACAGCGCCAGCCCCAGCGTCAGCACCGAAACGGCCACCAGCTCGAAAAAACCGCGCCGGGCGTACTGGGCATACGTCAGCCCTTCGATGGTGATGTTCTGCTGCCCGCCGAAGAAATAGGCGAACTGGATGAAAACAAAAGCCGCGAACAGCGCCACCACGCTGCCCAGAATGACTCCGGTTTCGATCATGCCCAGCTTGACCGATGGTTTGGTTTTGGCTTCCAACTCGGCGGCGGTCTCTTCGTCTGGCGGCATTTCGCTGACGGCGCTGCCCACCGCGATATAACGCCGCCGAACCGGGCGCTCCCGCCGGAACCAGGCGTAACCCAGCGCGCCGGTGCCAAGCGCCGCCACAAACAGGGTGAACAGCAGGCGCGGCACGGCATCGCCCATCATTTGCAGGCCGAGAAGCTGGCGCAGCCCAGTCCAGGCTTTGTTGACGTAATCGGCAAAAACCGCATCGGCAGACCCCAGCAGAAAGACGAAAACCACCAGCACCGGCGAAGCAAACATCAGACCGCGCAGCACCGAGGCCGCCGTGCCGCCGCGCCGGCTGCGCCGCTCCCGCAGCCAATCCCAGGCAAAACGCACCTCTCGCCCGGCGTGGGGCGGCAGTTCCAGCCCAGCCTCCAGGGTATTGCCCACCTGTTCCAGCAGCGAATCCTCGTCCAGCGCGCGCGCCAGCGGCAGATAAAACAGCACCAGTCCGCCCAGTGCCAGCACCGCCAGGATATTCAGCAGGTTAATCAGGCCGTCGGCGCGCACGGCCACCATCGCCGCAAAAAACAGCAGCGGGATCAGCGGCCACAGGTTGCGCCGGCTTAAGGGCTGCCTGGCCGGGCGCGCGGCCAGCACCGCCATCACGCTCAACACCGTGAACAGCGGGAAGGATAAACCGATCACCCGCCCGTAAAAAAAGACGTTCCCCAGTACGCCCAGTACCAGGCCGATTCCGACCGCCCAGATCGCAAAGGTGCGTCGTTCCATGACCGATAACTCCGAGACAGATAAACAGATAAATGCGGCAGCAGTATAAATGCCTGCTTTAATCTAAGCACGATTCACCGGCAGCGGTTACCCCCCAAAGATGAGGGCTATTCTGGTCAAATTGATACACCGACAAACGCAAGTTTTCTCATGACGTGTGGTTTTTGGTGTCTAACGCTTATCGCATATGGCACTGTTCAGCCTAAAATTAAGGGTAAATACAGAAGTTTTAAAGGTAACATATTCATCATGGAAACTATTAAAACAAATTGTTTTTCAACCCAAAGGGGGGTGTTTGATGTCTATTGCTTTGTTTGGCGGTGCGCCCGCGTTCGGCCAGGCATTGGTTTTGCGCCGATTTCATATTGACGAAAATGGAAAGGTCATTATTGACATTACCGGGCGACAGCCCGGATTAATGGCCTGGTTGCTGACGCGCATGGGATTGGATACCGAAACCAGCCTACGAGTCACGCGCAGTGTCTTATATTTCAAGTCGTCCAGCCTGTTCGGGACAACTTACAACACCGTCCCACTGACCATGATCGCTAGTACCCATTGTGGATACACGAAAAATGCGGCACTGCTCATTCTAGGCTTGTTTCTGACCATATTTGGCTTGCCGACCATCATCGGCAGCATCATCGGTATCATTCTGTTGGTGGGTTATGTGTTCTCTAAAAAGCTGACTATTTATCTGGAAACAAGCGGCGGTATGATTATCGGTCTCTCTTTTCGCCGCAGCGTGATCGAAAATGTGCGCGTGGACATTGACCAGGCGCTTAAGACCACGCACCTCATCAACCGTCTGGTACTTGTCTCACAAACTCGCGCCGCGCGAATGGGGGATACTGAAGCAGCATAACAGCCGATAAACCGCTTATCACATGCGTTCGTAGGTGACGACGTACACGCCGGTGCTTTCGCCGTCGCGGCCAAACAGTTGCAGCTTCCACATACCGCCCTGATGCGCCGTGCAGATGAACGCCACGCTTGAACCGTCGGTGAGAATCTGGTCGCGCTGACAGCGGCTTTCGGCGTTATAACCGTCCGGGCCGATGATCGCCACGTTCGCGCCCACCTTTTGGGCCGTCGGGGAGAGGAACTGCACGCCGACGGCGATTTCCTCGCCGCGTGCCGCCTCGAAAGTATATTCGTGGGCGAATCCGGCGTCCAGCACGTCGCTGACCGGCTGCTGGCGCTTAAGTTCGACGCTTTTGCTGGGGCGCACGATAAAACTACCGACCGGAGCCGAGCCGGAAGCATCATCCCCACCCACGCCGGAGGCCGGCTGCCGAGGTTGGCCGAAAACCGGCGTCCCATCGCTGGCCTGCGGCGCTTCGCCGCCCAGGATGGCGCGCACCTGCGCGGCAATCGGCGAACCAAGCGCCGTCAGCACCGCATAGGTCAGCGACAGGCTGAGCAGCAGCGACCCGGCCAGGCCGACCAGCGTCCAGGGGCTTCGCCTGCGCTGCGAACGAACTTTTTTGAGGGGCGGCAGCGCCGCTTCGGAAGCGGTGCGCGGGGCATTATCCACCGGTGCGGCCAGCGGCGGCAGCATATCGTCCGCCGGGGCGGAGATGAATAGGCGGGACAGCGCGCGTCCGGCGCGTTCGTGTGCCGGGTCGAGCGCCAGCGCCCGCTTCAGGCAGCCAATCGCCTGTTCGCGGGTGGGGCTGGCCTGCGCCGCCAGAAACCACGTATCGGCGGTGGGGTCGTCCACCAGCAGCGGGCGCAGCAGTTCCCGCGCCCGTCGTTTATCACCCGCCCTGATGGCCTCTCGGACGGGCTGAAGGGAGTCGGGCATGGGGCGTTCCCCTCAAGATTCTGTGGTTAGCCTGTGGGGCGGCCCGGTGTGGCCGCCCCTGCGTATCGTTCGATCATTCCATTGGGGCGAGGGCATACCCCGCCCCGCCTGCGTTTATCCCTCCGGCAGCACGGTGAAGGTGCTGCCCGCGCCGCGCCCGTAGACTTCGGGGAAGTAAAACTCGTAGCCCACCGGCGGGATGACGTTAAACGTCCCCGGCAGCCCGGTGCGAATGGTGTACACGTATTCATACGTGCCTGCCGGCAGATAGCTGGCGGACAGCACCACTTTTTCGTCGCGGAACTCGATGCTGCTGAACCACCACCAGCCCCAGCCCCGGCTTAACGGGTTGTTCACATCCAGGCCGGGCCGCGTGCCGATCTGCTGTTCGGTCGCCAGCCCTGGGTTAACGCCCTCCGTGCCGGCAGGGATCGGGTCTTCGATGACGACATAGTGCAGGCTGTTGGGCGCGATGATGGTCAGCCGCACCTGGACGAGTTCGCCCACGCGCGCTTCGGTGATGGGCGTCTTGGTTTCGTCGCCCGGCCTCACGTACCGTCGTTCGACGATCAGCCCCCGGTTCAGCGGCTCGATCTCCGGCACGGGCAGGAAGGCGCGCAGATGCGCCGTATAGTACAGCACGCCGGGGCCGTCGGTGCGCCCGAACACCAGTTCGTTCGCTTCATCGGCCAGCAGATCGGCCACCTGCACCACCAGCTTTTGCGAATCGCGCACCGTGTCTGGTGTGGCTGCGCCTTCGGCCAGTTTGTCGCCGTTCAGCGCCAGCGAATACCGGTAGTCTGGCTGGAGTTCGCCGGTCGTCACCATCCAGTCGGTCAGCGCCATCACCGCCCAGGCCGTTTCCTGGGTGGTTTCCCAGTGGTCGGCCTGCCGCTGCACCATCAGATAGCGGACGGCATTGGGCAGCAGGTCGTTCTGTGGGCGCAGTTTAACCAGCGCATCCAGCACAATGGCCGTCGTGCGCGTATCGGTGTTCCAGTTCCAGTAATCGCGCGCGGCTTCCTCCCAGTGCGCGCCGGTCGCGCTGAGGGCGGCGGCGTTCACCAGGTCTGAAACCAGCGTATCGGTGCGGCTGGTATCGTCCGGGTTGGCATAGTAGAAGGTCAGCGCCAGGAAGGCTTTGGCGTAGATATGCAGCCGCGCCCGTTCATCGAACAGGTTGGCCGCCCGCGCCACGTCCGGCGCGCCGGAACGCGCCAGCGCGTACAGCACGAAGGCCTGCCGGTTCAAACGCCAGGTTTCCGTACTGAGGCTGGGTACAACGAAAGTCGTCCGCAGATAGTTCTGCGCGCGGCTGATGATGTTGTCACTGACGGCGAACCCTTCGTTTCTGGCTTCCACCAGGCCGATCAGCGCATAGGCCGTCGTCAGCGGGTTGCTGGGTTCCTGCACGTACCAGCCCCAGCCGCCGTCCACCTTCTGCTGCGCGTACAGCCGCTGCAAGGCGAAGTTCACGCCGGCGTCCAACTGCGCCTTCAGCGTCGGGTTTGCCACGCCCAACTGGTTGAGCGCGCGGTAGGTCATGATGTTGGGCAGGAACTTGCTCACCGTCTGTTCGATACACTGGTACGGGAAGTTCCGCAGGTATTCCAAGCCGTCGAGGGTAGTGGCCGCCAGCGAATGATCGAGTGTGACCGTCAGATCACCCTGAGTTACGTCAAAACGACGCGGCAGGCTGATGGACTCCAGCCGCGAACCGGCTTCACGCAGCACCCCCGCCGTACCCACCGTCTCCGGCGCTTCGTACCTGTAAACCGGCAGCAGGCGGTCGTCGCCCTGTCCCAGCGGCGGTTTGCTGGCATCGGTGAAAGCGCCGTCGCCGCCGTTGGCAAAAAATGTCAGGTCTACGTTCGGCACGTCCAGCACCGTCACCGGCCAGTTGACGCGCTGCCGCCCGCCGGACGGGATGGTGAAGGTCTGCGAGTCCGCGCCCTGGAAGGTCACGCCTTCGCCCTCAATGAACACTTCCACCGCCATATCCTGGCCGGTGTTGTTATTGACGATGGCCGCCAGCGTGACGGCATCATCCACCACCAGGAAACGCGGTGTTACCGGACGAATGAGCAGCGGTTTGGTGCTGAGCAGGTCGAAGGTCTTTTCGCCGACCAGCGTCAGGCCGTCCGCCCCGCCGGTGACGGCGCGCGCATCCAGCCGCCAGGTAGTCAGGTTATCCGGCAGCGTGACGCTGAAGGACGCCTCGCCGTTGGCGTCGGTGACAAGCGCGGCGTTCCAGTAAGCCGTATCTACGAAATCCTGCCGGATGTCGAAGATGCCGCCTTCGCCGCCGCCGCCGCCGCCGCCCTTGATGGTGTCCAGCACCGTCTGGGTAAGCTGGTCAACATTGATGGTCAGCGCTGTGGCCGTGCGGACGCCCAGGCCTTGCCGCCCGTAGTAGTAACTCAGTATCGGCTCGCTGTTGGGGTCGGCTATCGAAAGCGAGGCCAGATCGGTTAAACCAACGCCGACTTCCGCCTGCACCGGATTACCTCGGTAATCGGTGACGCGCACGCTGTAGGTGACGGTTTCGCGCGGGCCGGCCTGCTCGCGGTCCGGCGTGATTTCGATGCTCAGTTCCTTCTGGGCGTTATCCACACCAAGCTGCACCATGCCCATACGGAAGGCCGCCACCGGGTTGTTTTCATCCACGCCTTTAACCAGGAACACGCTCACAAAGGCGTTGGGCGCAAAATCCGCCGTGATCGGCAGCTCGTAAATGTACGAGTTGCTGGTCAGCATGATATGTTCGGCGGTCAGCACGTCGCCGCGTTCGACCGTCACCAGCGCCTCGGCGCTGCCCTGGAAGGGCGACGTGATGAGGATTTGCGCTGTGTCGCCCACGCTGTAGTCGTCCTGGTCGGCGATCAGGTCAATGCGGTTGCTGTTCTGCTGCCGCCAGGAAACGAATTCCCGGCTGCTCACCCACATGGTGGTAGCGGCGACCACCTCGTTACCGCGTTGGTCGCGGCTGGTGACAGTCGCTTTGAAGATGCCACCGCTGGGCGGGGTGAAGGCGAAGTTCGCCTTGCCCTGCGCGTCGGTGGTGACGCGGCCGCTGGTGACGGGGATCTCCTCAACTTCCCATGTCCAGGTGGTGCGCCCGTCTTCATCCTCCTCCTGCACGCTCGACCAGCGGCGCTCGACCACTTCCACCTGCACGTCCTGGTTGGCAATACCCTGGCTGTCCCAGTCCACCGCCAGAATATTGATGGCTGTCTCCTGGCCGGCGGTGCTGACGTATTCCTCTGGCCGCACGCCCACGTAAATCAGCCCCTTGTGGACGATCACTTCTGCCCGCCCGGCCACCACCTGCTGGCTCTCGTCGCTGACGACTGCCTCGATGGTGAACTGCTGGCTCTGTGTGCTGTCCTTCAGTTCGGCGGGGATTTCGATCACCAGCTTGCCCTCGGCGTCGGTCGTGCCGCTCCCGCTGGCAACCTGGCCGCCGTAGAAGCCGTAAAACTCGCTCGGCCCGCTGTCGTAGTCAAAATCGGTGAAGCTGTAATAACCGGGGCCGTCGTACTGGAAGTAATAGGGTTCGGCCATCACCGAATAATCCACGCTGGCGTCGGAAACCACGCCGCCGAAGAAATAGCGGCTGTCCACCGTGACCTGAATAGTATCGCCCTGCACCACCTCGCCGGCGGCGGGCGTCACGTTTACCTGGAACTCCGGCAGGCGAAACTCCGCCACACCGAACGAGACTGAGGCGCTGCTGCCGTAATAAAAATCCTCGTCCGCCGTCCTGGGCATTTCGGCTTCGATGCGGTAATAACCCAGCGGCGCGTCATCGGCGATGTCGAACTGGTCGCTGAACGTGCCGAACGGCGTCAGGCTCAGCGTTTTGTCGTAGATAATTTCGCCGTTAGAGTCGAAAATTTTGACCGGGACGGTCGAAAACTCCGGCGGCGTATAGGTGACATCATCTTTCACACGCACCACACCCCGGAAGTAAACCGGCTGGTTGGGGCGGTAAAGCGGCCTGTCCGTATACAGATAGGTGCGGTACTGCTGCGGATAATAATCCGTGTTCTGCCCAAACAGCCAGCCTTCGATGCCGTTCGACCAGTCGCTGTGGCCGATGCCCAACTGGGTATCGGTTTGCAGGACGGCCACCACCGTTTCGTACAGGTTCGGCACGCGCGGAATGCTGATACGCGCCAGGCCGTCACTGCCGGTTGTGCCGCTGCCCATCGGCGTGCCGTCGGCTTTATAAAGCGTCACGGGCGCGCCAGCGATTGGTTCGCCGGTCTGCACGTCGGTGGCCCACACCAGCACGTTATCCACCGAATATTTCAGCGTCAGGTTGGCCGTGCCGACGATCATAAAGTGCGACTGCACCCGGCCATTGTTGGCCTGCGGCGACGAAACTTCCAGCAGGTACACGCCCGGCGGCAGCGCGCCGGATTCCGAGCCGCTCATAACCGTGACCGGCGACGAGTCAGCGGCGATTCGCACGTCCAGGAAGTATTCCTCGCCTGCCCCTTCGGCCACCCAGGCGGCGCTTTCGTCGCGCAGGCGCACTTCCCACCAGACGATGCCGTTGGCGCACACCGGCCCGCCGACTACCGGAAGCTGGTAATCGCGGTACAACTGCGCCACCACCGCGCCATCCGGCGGCGACTGGCGGGCGCGCACCGGGTCCGGCTCGGTGATGACAATCGCCACATCGCCGACCTTCAGCCGGCTCTTGGGCGCGCCGGGGCAGTCTGCTGCGTCCTGAGCGTTCAGGT
>JAPKMO010000057.1 GCA_026645945.1 Anaerolineae bacterium | reverse complement strand
AAAAATCGTGAAATATTTCCCCTATCTTATCTCACCGATGGCTATCCTGCTCCTAACAGCGTAACATCTTTTGCTAACCGGCATCTACCCTATTTGCCTCACCGATAAATAAATGCTCTGCCCCGCCCCAAAGTACGCCTCGTAGATGTGCTGGCAAACCACATCCATTTTCTGCTGAAACATATCAGCGGCTTCGTTTTCATGATTGATTGTCCTTCGACAAATCACCAAGTTTCAGAGAATTCACTCATTCTTGGCGTCCGTCCAGACAAAGCGCGCGTTTCCAGGGTATGAAAAGTCATTACAGCCAGTAGTACACGTCCCCACTGTAGATCATCTGACGACAATGTGATACAGCATAAACGATCCACGCCATTGAGTAGCGCGGATTATATCGAGTCGGATAACGCTTGCCCAAAACGGACAGGTTTACGGCGCGATGTCCCAGGCGGCTAGGTCGGCCAGAAAACGGTGCGCGGTCAGGTCGAGGTGGATGGGCGTCAGGCTGGCGTAACCGTTATGCACGGCCCATAAATCCGTGCCTTCTTCTTCGGTTCGACCGCCCGGCTCCGGCCCAACGATGCGTACAATATCGCCATCGCGCTCCATTTCGTCGGTGTAAATCCGCACGCCCTGGCGGGTGAGCCGCAGCCCTTTGATGTCCCGCCCGGCGGGCAGGTTCAGGTTGAGGATGGTGAAGGGCGGCAGGCCTTTTTCCAGCACGCGCCGCACCACGCGCGCGGCCATCTCCGCCGCCGGCTCGTAGTCGGCGGGCGTGTCGGCATTGCGGGACGCCAGCGACACCGCCACCGCCGGGATGCCCTGAATGGTGGACTCCAGCGCCGCCGTCACCGTGCCGCTGTAGGTGATGTCCTGCCCCATGTTTGCGCCGCGATTGATGCCGGATACGACAATATTCGGCGGCCAGTCCACCAGCCCCAGCGCAGCCAGGGCGATGCAGTCCGACGGCGAACTATCCACCGCCGTCGCGGGCGTGCCGTCCTGCAAAACCGCCTGGCTTACGTGGATGTCCTGAAAGAGCGTTTTGCGATGGCCGACGGCGCTCTGATTTCGCAGCGGCGCGATCACCCCCACTGTACCAAGCTGTCGCATGGCCTGCATCAGAGCGAACAGCCCCGGCGCGGTTACGCCGTCGTCATTTGTCACCAGGATATAAGTCACTTTTTCTACCTCTTTTGGCGGTGGGTTAACCTGTCCATAACTGGACAGGCGCATAATAGACCCTATGAGCGTAGGCTAAACGTTGACAACCATTGAGGCCTTTGCTCTGTGCATTCTGGATAATGTATTGTAAGCTGATTGAAGAGTATATCTGGGAGGAAAGCAAAAGTCGAATGGGAAGGTTGGGGGTAAAAAATCATCCCTGGCTTCAACCCATCGAGCGTGATGTATGAGTGAGAGGAATCGGAATGTCCGACGACTCGTTTAAGATGAACTACAGCGAAGGCATCAATGCCTATCAGAATGCGCGTCGTCGCGCCTTCTGGCAGGATGTGATCGGCCTGCTGCGGAACAAACCGGCTGAACTGCTGAGTTTCGACGACATCAAAACGCGCCTGCGCCTGCGCGAGGAAAGTTATAAGGGGCTGCAAGACGTGCCGCTCGAACGCATCGTCGGCAGCGTGGGGCGCTACCGCGACTTCACCAGCACGTTTCTGCCGAAAAGCAGCACGTCGCAGGATCGCTGGAGCCGGGTTTATGCCCAGGTTCACAGCATGGAGGGCGTACCGCCGATTGAACTGTATAAAGTGGATGATGTGTATTTCGTGCGCGATGGCAACCACCGGGTATCCGTAGCGCGGCAGCTGGGCGCGAAAACCATCCAGGCGCACGTGACCGAACTCCGCACGCCGGTTGACCTGGAGCCGGGCATGACGCGGGAACAGCTCGACGCGGCGGCGGCCTATGCCGCGTTTCTGGAAGAAACCGGGCTGAAAAATTCGCGCCCGCATCACCAGTCCATGCAGCTTTCCGAGCCGTCGCGCTACAACGATCTGCTGGGACACATCTACCTGCACCAGAACATCCTGGAACATGCACACGGTCAGGGTGTTACGCTTGAAGAAGCCGCCGCCGACTGGTACGACAACGTATACCGCCCGGCGGTCACGCTCATCCGTAAGTACGATGTGCTGTCCCATATGCCCAAGCGCACGGAGGCCGATCTGTATCTGTGGATGGTAGATCATCTGCGCGAAGTGCGGGATGAATACGGCGAGGACGCGCCGACGCGCAGTTTTAGCAAGGCGCTGGAAGACTTTCTGGTTAAATCCCGCCTGCCCGTGCCGGACGACCTGCGCCAGGAGGATGACGATTCGGTGATGCTGACGCGCACCCAGGTGATGCGTGCGGTGGCGCTGGCGCGCGCGCGGCAGGAAGAAGCCGAGGGCCGGCAGACGTAAATAACGGTCTTTACATCCGGCGGGCCGCCAGCCCCAGCCACTCTCCATCCGGCTGGTACGGCGCGCCCGTCAGGTCTCCGTAGCGCCCCACTACCTCGAAACCCTGCTGCTCCAGAACGGTGGTGATGGCCTCCGGGCTGTAATAATGCGACCAGATGCGGTACTCGGTGACATCGCCGGAGTCTTCGATCACCAAATACTGCTCCAGGCCGGTTTCATGTTCCGGGTACTGGTGGTGGCGCAGCAGCGCCAGATGCGGAGCCGGCTTCCAGAAGCCGCCGGATGTTTCCACCCACCACCTGACGGAAGGCTGGTGGTAATCGGAATGCTGCGGCGTCATCACATCGAAGAAAAAATATCCACCGGGAGACAGCGCACGGCGCGTGTTTTGCAGCACAGTATCCCGGTCAGCATCGTTTAACACGCACAGGTCGCCGTAGATCAATACGGCGGCCTCGAATGATTCCAGTGGCAGGTCGAGAGTCCGGTAGTCGGCGTGAATGTAAGTCGAGTGCGGGTCGTGCTGGCGGGCATACGCCAGCGAATTTTCAGAAAAATCCACCCCCGTAACGCGCAGGCCGCGCCCGGCAAAACGCCGGGCGTACAGCCCCGGCCCGCAGCCCAGGTCGAGCAGGCGCGCGCCCGGCAGCAGCCCGGCGCGTTCGGCAATCCAGGCCACACAGCGTTCGATGGTTTCGGGGCGGCGGCTGGCGACATCGGCGGCAGGGTCAAGATGCGCTTTTAACATCTGCTGCGCGATATACAGGTCATTCCAGAAGCGCGCGGGACTCGGCTCGAACAGCGGCGGTTTTATCGCCAGGTCTGCCAGGCGGTCGAACAGCAGGCGGTTATTTTCGATCAGGCGCATGGGGGGCTCCTTATAAGGTGATGTCGCTCATTTTTTCGGGATGCCGCCCGATGATGCCGGTATAAAAGGCGCGGATAGTCGCCATGTCGGCTTCGATGTCGCCGGTCGGCTCGATCACCGGGCCAAGCCCGGCGAATTTGCGGCGGTAGTCAATGAAGCCCAACACCAGCGGCACGCCCGCCCCCAGCGCGATGTGGTAAAAGCCGGTTTTCCAGCGGGCGGTTTTGCTGCGCGTGCCTTCCGGCGCAACCACCAGCACCCAGTTTTCGTGGTCACGAAAGCTCTGAACTGCCTGCTGAACGGCGTTATGACTGGCGCTGCGGTTGATGGGGATGCCGCCCAAAGCGCGCAGGATGAAGCCCAAAGGCGGCCTGAACAGCGTATGTTTGCCCATCCAGCGCAGTTTAACGCGCAGCACCAGCGCCATCAGGATCACGATCAGGCCGTCCCAGTTGGACGTATGCGGCGCGGCCACCACAACGAACTGCGCCAGCGGCGGGACGCTGCCCTGCGGCTGCCAGCCGAACAGTCGAAAAAGCAGACGGGCCAGCGTAGAGAGAATGATATTCACTTCAGGCGTGCGGGATGCCGGTTGGGTCATAGTGATTTTTATGCTTTCAGCGCGTCGAGCGCCCGCGCCAGGGCGGTTTCTACATCTTTGATCTTTTTGTACAGGATGGGCGCGGGGCTGCTGAGTTCCAGCGCCGGCGGCGCGCCGGCCCGCGCCAGCAAAATCGTTGGGCGGCCTTTGCCCCAGGCGTAACCCAACTGCAGGTACACGCGCGGGTCGGCGTGGGTCAGGTCGGCCACCACGACCGAGGCGGTATCAATGCGCTTTTTGACCTGTTCCAGCACTTCTTCCAGCAGGATGTTATCGTCCACCCGTACGCACAGCAGCCCGCGCGCATGAACCGCGCCCTGGATGCCGTAATGATAGAAATCGTCCAGGCTGTCATCGGCGGGCATAATCACGTATACAAAGGGTTTCGTTTCGGATTGAGCGCCGGCGGCTTCGATGCGTGTTTTGGCGGCGTTTTGCCGGTCGTCCCGCATCTGGACGACAGAGAGCCGGTACAGGCCGTCCTCCAGGCGTTCGGCATAATCCACCCCGGCTAACTGAGCCTGCAAAGCCTCACGCATGTGCATCGCCCGGTCAGGATTAAGCTCGACCAGAGTGATCCGGTCGAGTGCGGGCGGCAGGTGTCCGGCGCGGATGGCGTCCAGATAACCGCCAAACTGAGCGGCCAGCGCCTCGACTTCATCAAAACCCGCGCCCGGCCCGTTCAGATTCATGATAAGGTGTCGGGCGTCCGGCGCGTCGCGCTCTAAAGCCAGCAAAACACGGGCGCTGTATTCGCGGATGCCGGTATAACCCATCTGGATAAGCCGGGGCAGCCCAACAAACAGCGCGTGACGCGCGCCGATTGTCCCCTGAGTTGGCGTTAAGCTGTGTTCGCCCAGCGGCGGCGAAAGCTGTTCAATCGGGATGCCGACTTTAATTAGCCGTTCGGCCACCGTCCGCGCCGGGCCGCTGTGGGTCTGCCGGACGACATTGTGGCGCAGCGCCATCACGTCCGCTTCGATGGTGAGCAGGTCGCCGCTGATGATGGCGAAGTCTAACACGCGGCCTTTGCCGGAGCGTGGGACGCGGCTGCCCAGAGCGTTCAAAAAATGCGCCGACGGTCTGGCCCGCAGCCCGGCGCGCATGTCTTCGTATTGAATGTTCGCCAGCCGCGACCAGGGTTCGCCGGCCAGCAGCACCGGGAAAATCGGGCGTTTGCGGCCTTCCGCCAGCAGGATTTCGCGTTCCACCCAATCGGACTCGTAAGCATCGGGCGACATAACCACCACGAAGGCGGCGCAGCCCTCAATATTCTGCTCGATGCTTTTCCACCAGCGCGCGCTGGGGGACAGTTGAGTTTCGTCCATCCACACTGCAAAACCTTCGTCTTCCAGCAGCGCCCGCAGATAGCGCGCAAAGGCGAGGTTCTGTTTGCTGTAGCTGATGAAAATGTGGGACATAGACGCCTATCCTGGTTAAAGCCCCCCAAATCTGAATTATAATAAAGATAACCGCTCATTGGTATCGGGAGGTGTGTTATGTCCGCGATTACCATGTCTCGTCAGTATGGCAGCGGGGGAAATGTCATTGCCGTTCGGGTGAGTGAAATCCTGGGCTACCGGATACTCGACCGCCAGCTCATCATGCAGGCGGCTGCCGAAGCCGGCCTGCCGGAGCAGGGCTTTGTAGACATTTCCGAACAGGAATTTAAGGTCAAAGGGTTTCGTGACCATCTGGTCGAATTAATTTTCGGGCCGCTGGTTGGCAGCAAAAGTGCGGCTCCCAAACTCTCCTGGGGCGGGCTGGAGGCGCAGATGGATGCCGATTGGTTTGTCGAACTGGTGAACTCCACTATGTTGAGCGCCTACCAGCAGGGCGGCGTCATCATCATCGGGCGCGGCGGCCAGGTTATCCTCAAGGATAAACCGGGCGTTTTGCACGTGCGTATCGAAGCGCCGATTGAAAAACGCATCCAGCGAGTGCAGCAGGCGGAAGGGGTGAACGAAATCACCGCTCGCCAGCGTATAGACGAACACGACCAGGCCAGCGCCCGCTACCTGCGGCAGAACTTCAAGGTGCAGTGGGACGATCCGCTGCTTTATCACCTGGTCATCAATACCGATAAGTGGGATATGGAGTCCGCCGCACAAATCATCGTCGAGGCGGCCAAAACACTGCAAATCGCTCAACCTGCCTGAGCGGCTGCCTGCTCAGATTGCCCGAAGCGGCTCGCCATCCGGCGGGCTGCTTCGTTTTTTGCGGCTTACAACGCCCGGATGACCCGCGCCGGATTACCGGCTGCGATCACGCCGGGCGGCACGTCCCGCGTGACCACGCTGCCCGCGCCGATGACACAGCCCGCGCCGAGTGTGACTCCTTTCAAAATCAAACACTGCATCCCGATGAACACGTCGTCCCCGATGGTGATGGGCGCGGTTGCGCCGTCCAGCGGGGCGGTCCGGCGGCGCGCCGGGTCGAGCGGGTGGAAGTCGGTATCGGCGATAATCGTGTTTGCGCCGATGGTGACACGGCTGCCGATGATGATCCGTTCCTCGGCGATGATGCCGCCGCCGGTCATGCCGAAGTCATCGCCGATTTGCAGCACCGCGCCGGGGCGGCGGGTGCTGAGGATGACCGGATGCTGCGGGCCGAGCGGGTTGCTACGGACGGTCGAACGCAGTTCCAGGCGCGCGCCGATGACCAGCGTGCTGCGCCGGTGCTTCTGGATGATGGGCAGGCCGTAGAGCTTCCACCCTGCGCCCCAGGCCACGCCCGCCAGGGCAAAACGCAGCCGCACCAGCGGCAGCAGCAGCCGGCGCTCCAGTTCGTTAACCGCCTTCCAGGGCATATCCAACGCCATCTGGACGGCGGAAGCCGCCGGCAGCGGCTCAGGCGGGGCGGGGTCATAATCGGACATGGTTCACTTTCGCTCGAACACAGCGACGGCATCCACCATGAAGGTCTGCGGCGCAAGGTCAACCGGCTGGATGTACAGCAGCCGATAGCCCGCTGCCGCCAGGCGTTTGCCATCGCGCGCCAGCGTGGACGGGTCGGCGCTGACGTACACCAGGCGCGGCACGTCCAGGTCAAGCAGGCCGTCCAGGGCTGCGCGGCTGAGGCCGTCGGGGGGCGGGTCCAGCACCGCCGCGTCGTAACGGTCTTCCAGCGCGTCCAGCACGTCCTCGACCGCGCCCTCGAAAATATCCACGTTGTCGAAATCGGCCAGATTTTCGTCGGCGTCGGTGGCGGCGGGCGGGTAACTTTCGACCAGCGTCACCAGCCGGGCGCGCGGCGCGATGAACGCGGCGAACAGGCCGACGCCCGCGTACAGATCAAGCACCGCCGGGTTATCGCCCAGGTCGAGCGCGTCCATCACCGCCGAAACCAGCCGCTCAAGCTGCAACACGTTGGGACGGAAAAACGCGCCCGCCGTCACGCGGAAGTTCCGTTCGCCGACCGTGTAACGCACATGCGACTCGCCGATCAAGTTGACCGGCTCGTTATCCGGCAGCAGCAGGTTGACGCTGGCGGGCAGGTCGGCCAGCAGTTCCGGCGCGTCCTCGTTCGCCATCGTCAGGATGAGCATGGGCGCGCCGCCCGTGCCGATCTGTAACTTTATTCGTTCGACGCCCGCCAGTTCGCTCAGGTCGAGCGCGTCTTTGAGCGCCAGCAAATCCGGGTGCAGGATAAAACACTCGTCAATTGCCGCCAGCCGACCGGCCTCAGCGGACGGCAAAGCCAGCCGGGGCGCGCCGCCGTCCGGCGTGGTCACGTCAAACGTCATGTGGTGGTTATAATGCCATTCCAGTGGGGCGGGGATCACCGGGCGAACGTCGGCTTCGTCAAAACCGCCGATGCGCGCCAGCTGGTCGGCCAGCACGTCCTGTTTGAGCAAAAGCTGCGCCGGGTAGGCGATGTGCTGCCACTGGCAGCGCCCACAGCGCCCCGGCCCAAAATGCGGGCAGCGCGGGAACACCCGGTCGGCAGATGCTTCGACCAGTTGAAGACCCTCGGCGAAGGCGACACGGCCTTTTTCGCCGGTCAGCCGCACCAGGGCGCGTTCGCCGGGGATGGTGTACGGCACAAAAACCACCCGCCCGGCGTGCCGCCCGATGGCGCTGCCGCCGTGCGCCATGTCGGTCAGTTCCACTTCAAAGGTTTCGTCCGGCACAGCCCCTCCGCCGCCGGTATTTTTCAGTGCGGCGGATTGTACCGCGCGGGATTGACCGCGCCAACCGCGCGCTTTATGGCGCGGCGGCCTCCGGCGTGGTATCGGCAGGCGGCTCGGCGGTTTCCGCCGCCGGCGCGACTGTATCAAACGGCAGCGGCTCCGGCGTGAATTCGGTGACGGGCGCGGCGGTCGCTTCTGCCGTCACTTCCGGCGTTATCTCAATGGTCAGCTCTGGCGTCGGCGCGACCGGCGCAATCTCAAAACCCGTCACCGACCAGGAGTCGGTGGGGCGGCCTTCCACTGGCGGCACGTAATACCAGGTCAGCCGCAGGCGGACGGACAGCCCTTTGTACAGGCTGAGATCGAAGGTTAAGGGCGTCCAGTCCGGCGACGGCGGCACAGCGATCACCGGCTGCCACTCGCCGCCGTTGAGGCTGATTTCCACCGCCGCGAACGAACCGTCGAACTCCGGCGCGTTGAGCAGCGATTGGAAACGTAATTCCCAGCCGTCGGCAGCCGGGCCGATGTTTTCCTGGCGGGTGATCGAGGCCAGTTCGTAGGTTTCGCCGGCGACAAAAATGCCGTCGGCCAGCACCCAGCCGCCTTCTCCGACCCAGACGCTGCCGTCCGGGGCGAAGTATGGCTCGGTGTAAACCGGCGTTGGCGTATCGGGGGCAGTCGGCAGCAGTTCCGGCGCAGGCGGTTCGGTCGGGGGTGGCGGCGGAGTCGGTGTTTCGCTTAGCGTCGGTGTGACGGTGGCAGCTTCCAGTGTGGGCGAAGGTGTCTCGGTCGGTGTTTCGGTCGGTGGTATGGCCTCGCGCACCTGGATGGCATCCACCAGCCAGAAATCCGGCGGCTGGTCTATGTCCGGCGGCGTGAAAAACCAGACAAAACGCAGCCAGAGCGTCGGCCCTGTGGAAGCCGGCAGGTCAACCATAACATCCGTCCACAGGTCGGCGGGCGGGATGGTTTGCAGCAGCATCCAGTTTTCGCCGTCGGCGCTGGCCTGCACCGCCGCCACCGAGCCGCCCAGGTCGGCCACGCGCAGCAGTGACCGAAAGGTTAGCTGCCGGGGGCGTCCGTCGCTCAGATCAACCGGCTGTTCCATGTTCAGGACGTTAAAACTCGGCCCGGCGGAGATGTACCAGCCGTCAGCGGTTAATACCCAGCCGCTCGTGGCGGACAGTTCGGCGGTGGTCTCCGGCGAGGTTTCCGGCATAACTTCAAGCGCCGCCGTTGCTTCCGGCGAGGTTTCGACGGTGACTTCTGGCGTAACCTCAGGCGAAGTTTCGACCACCGCTTCCGGCGAGACTTCGACGACAGCTTCCGCCGACGCCTCGGCAGTGGGCGCAGCCACGACCTGAACGGGCGCGGCCTGGATGGTGAACGAGTCAATGCCCACCCGCGCCGCCAGCGGCAGAATCCGCAGCGTGTGGGGCGCATGGTCCAGGCCGGCGACGGCGATCTGGCCGAAAGTGGCGGTTTCGCCGGCGGCGTTCCCGGCTTCGATGATCGCGCCGTCTATCTCGACGGCGAACGCGCCGTAACTGGCATCCCGCGCGAACGACACCACCACGCCCGCCCCGACGAAATCCAGCGATAGGGGGGCGCTGCTGTCCGGGCTGGTGTTGACCAGATATGCGCCGCCGCTGGCTGCCGGGTCGTCCCGGCGCTGCCACCCGCCCGGCGCGTAGACCGCCGCGTTTTCGGCTTCCAGGTTGGCCGGCGGGAGCGCAGCCGCGCTGACTGGCACGGCTGCTTCCGGCGTGGGCGCGGCCATCATCACCGCTTCCGGCCCGCCGCCCTGGTCTACTAGGCCGAGCGCCTCGCAGCCCTCGCCGTCGTCCAGGTTAAACTGTGCCTGTTCATCTTCAGAGATGGGCGGCAGAGCATATTCCGAGCAGGTCTGTTGAATCAGGCTTTCGATGCCGCCGCTCAGGTCGGGGACTGTCCATTGCAGCAGCGTATTGTTGACCGCATCGAGGCCGTAAACCCGGCGGCCATCGGGCGTAAAACCAATACGCAGCAGGGCTTCGGCGCTGGTGACGGTCAGGATATTCTGGCGTGTCTCCACGTCCCACACGCGCAGGGTGCGGTCAAGGGCGGCGGCGGCGACCAATTTTTTGTCCGGGCTAAGCGCCAGGCTGCCGATGCCTTCCCGGTGTCCCAGCAGTGTTTTGATGGTCTGGCCGGTCATCACATCCCACAGCCGCACCAGGCCGTCGCGCTGGCCGACGAAAACCTGGCTGCCCTCGTACACAACCACCGGCTCGTTTCGGATCGCATCCTCTGAGCCGTTGACCTGGCGCGGCGGATCGGTTGAGATGTCCCAGATTTCCAGGCGATTGTCACGCACGATGAATACGCTCAGGCTGTCCAGGCTGAAAGCCACATGCTGTGCCGGGGACGCAGGGTTGGGGAAGCGGTGGCGTTCCGCGCCGTTAGAAGCATCCAGTAGGATGACATCATCATAACCGCTCGTCAGCAGCCAGCGGCCATCGGGACTCCAGGCTGCTGCGGACAGAATATAAGGTTTTTCGACCGCCAGCGGCAGCACCGCGCCGGTGTTCAGGTCTCTTACGACCGCCTTGGTGGCCGTCCCATACCATACCCGCGACCCGTCCGGGCTAAACAACCCGTACCATACCCAATCGTCGGCGGTCGCCGGAAAACCGGCCAGCGGCGCACGAGTGCTTACATCCCACACGTACACCTGATAAGGCGCCGACCGGATGGCGGACAGCGCCAGCCGCCCGTCCGGGCTGAGCGCCAGCGTCACGCCGAGGCCGGACGGTGTATCCGCCGAGGAAAAATTGGACGGTGACAGCGAGCGCAAATCCCAGATGCGGGCGCTGCCATCAAACGAAGCGGAGATCGCCAGCGTTCCGTCACCATTAAAAGCCACGCTCTCAATATGCGAGGTATGGCCGGTAAAACGCTGCAATTCCAGCCCGGTCTGGACATCCCACAGATGCACCGCGCCGTTTTCCAGACCAACGATGATGCGGCGGCCATCCGGGCTGAACTCGGCGCTGAGTATGAAGTGTAAATGTTCAAATGTGTGCAGAACATCGCCGCTGGCTGTATCCACCAGGAAGAGATTCATGCCGTTGTCACGGAGTTCGAGTGCGCCATCAGCCGTGCGCTGGCGCGCAGTTCGGGAGGCGTCCCCCGGCTCCGGCGTCACAGGCAGGCCGTTGGTCAGGCTCCAAGCCATGAGCTGGCCCGCAGCCGGATTCCACGCCAGCGCGCGCGCGCCGTCGTCGCTGAAGGACAAAAACTCAACCCGCGCGTCATCGAGCGAAAAACGATAGCGCAGCCCGGAGGAAAAACTGGCTTCGTACAAGGCGCTTTGCACTTCGGCCAGGTCGGGGCGCAGGCTGTAGGCCAGCAGCGCGCGCTGCAAGGCCAGCGGGCGGTTGCCTTCGGCCAGGGCGGTTTTTGAGGCGGTTGCCAGCGCCAGGGCGCGCGCCCGCCGGGACTCTTCCTCCGCCGCGCCCTGGGCGGCGGTCGCGGTCGCTTCGTTCTGCTCCGCCTGGAACTGCGCCGTCATGGCGGCGTTGGCGTTTTCTGCCGATTCGGTGGCGCGGCGGGCGCTGGTGGCCGCCGCCGCGACGGCGGTCTGTTCGTTCTGGGCGGCCTCAACGGCGCGGGTGGCGGCCTCGTTGGCGTTTTCGGCGGCGCGGGTGGCGTTGGCCTGGGCGGTGGCGGCGGAATTGCGGGCGTTCCCGGCTTCGATCTGCGCCTGGCCGCGCGCGACAGTGGCGGTGGCGGCGTTTTCCTGGGCATCTTTGGCTGCCGTCGCGGCGTTGTCGGCTTCTTCTTTGGCGATGCCTTCGGCCACGCGGGCGGTCGCCTCGTTGTTCAGGGCGATGACGGCCTGGGTAGCGCGCGCGTCGGCTTCCTTAATCGCCTCGGCCTGCGCCGTGCCGCGCGCGTCGGCTTCCATCGCCACCTGGGTGAGCGCCACATTGGCCCGCTGGAGCGCCTGTTGGGTTTCTAACGACTGGTTGTAGGCTATCACTGCCAGGATGCTGACGATGACCAGCGCCGCCGCCATCGCCCCGCCGATGATACGCCGGAAGCGGTTAGCACCCTTGCGGCTGGCAGTGATGAACTGGATTTGCAGTTCGGTCGGAGGCGGGTCGCGCTGGATGCCTTCCGCCAGCCATTTTTCGGCTTCCTGAAGGTCGTCGCCGCGCAGCAGCAGGCTGCCCCGGCGTTTTTTGCCATCCCATTCGCGGGCGCGCACCAGCAGCCGGGTATGAAGCTGAATATGCGACAGGTCGGCGTCCAGCGTCCGCAGCAGGGTTTTGAGCGCGTCATCGAATTTGTCGGTTTCGCGGAAAAAAATCCAGTTGCGCGAGGCGACCGATGGATGAACGGTTTTACGATCCGCCGCCTCGGTCAGTTCCCGCCGCAGGATGGGGATGAGCCGCTTATTGTGTTTGATGGCGTGGTCAATCTCGCGGCGGCACACGTCGGAGTTGATCGAGTCCGGCGAGATGACAAATATAAACGCATTAGCGCCCTCGATGCCCGCCTCGATTTCCTGCCACCATTCGGCGCTGTAGGGGATGTCGTCAAAATCCACCCACACTTCGCGCCCGTTCTGCTTCAGCGCGTCTGTTAGCTGCTGGACGAAATCCTTATCCTTGCGCGAATAAGAGATCATCACATCGGACAGGTTAAAGGAGTCAGGCATAGTCGGCTGCTCCGTCATACGCCGCCAGCGGCAGGCGGTGGTCAGTCATTGATGTATTTTTCGATCAAAGCCTCGAAACGTTCGAGGCGTTCGGCCTGCTGCCGGAGCAGCGCCTCGTAGCCGGCGACCAGTTCGGCCAGCAGGGTGGGGCGCACTTCGCACCGGCGCGCCAGGATTTCGAGCAGGATGCCAAGCCGGTTCAGATTGCGCTCCTGCCAGCGCAGCAGGTCTTCGTAGCTGGTCAGCAGCGCAAAGGCCGCGCCCGGCTCCGGCGTGGAAATGCTGACCGGCGGCGTCACTTGCGGCGTTTCATCCACCGGGACGGTCACTTCCACCGGCGGCGTGCGGATGTCGCCCGGCTGCTCCTGCACGAAAACCACGCAGTCGGCGGTCAGGGCGGTATCGTCCACGCCGACCGTAACGAGGTGATAACCCGGTTCGGTCCCTTCCGGGATGGGCAGGTCAATCAGGCCGCCGCCCTGCTCGTCGCTGATGCCGGTAAAAACCAGGTCAGGACCGAGCAGGCCGTGAATGGGCGCGTTCGGCGTCAGGCCGTCCAGCACCACCGGCGCGCTGCCGCCCGGCACACCATCGGCGCGGGCCGCACAGTGTGGGAAAACCGGCGGTTCGAGCGTGAAGACCCGGCCATGCCGCCCTTCCTCGTCGTCCAGGTGGTCTACAAATTCCCGCGCTTCGTGGGTGGTGATGACATGCAGGCGAAATTCCTGCCCGGCTTCGATGTCGTGCAGGTCGTCCGGCAGTTCCAGCCGCACCGAATGGCTGACCGGAATCGGCGCAAACGATACTTAGGGTAGTTAGCGTGATTATATGAGTTCCAGCCGCACCGAATGGCTGACCGGAATCGGCGCGGCCTCTGCTTCGCCTTCCGGCAGCGTGATGGGATGCATCACCAGCGTCAGCAGTTCGGCGCTGTAACCATCTATCGGGAACAGGCCGCCTTCGGCATAACGGTTTACTTCCGCCAGTGTGACCACGCCGTCCTGCACGGTCACGCGCGCTGCCAGTTCGACGCCTTCAAAATGGGTTTCCGGCACGCCGAGTTCGGCCAGCAGGCCGGGGTCAGCGCCAAAATCCGCGCCGTCGGTGTCCAGCAAAAACCAGAATTCCATCGGTTCTTCTTCCGGCAGCAGCCCCAGAACGTGCTGGTCGAAAAAGACCCGGTTAGTTTCCAACTCCAGCCCGGCGGTCACGTGCGACAGGTCGAGGTACGGCGGCTGATTGTCAAACTCAGCAATGCCGTCGTAGTGTTCGTGGGTGACGAATGCGCCCGGATCAAACTGACCCTGCGGGTCGGTTTCGACATGCGGCACGTTGGCGGCGGCGGCGCGCAGGGCGGCCACTTCGGCAGCGTTAAGGTTGCGGTTATCGGCCTGGCCGTCGCCGTTGTTATCTTGCGGCGCGGTCATCATCAGGGCGAATACGTTCAACCGTTCCGGCAGACCCATCGCCCGCGCAAAAGCGTGTCCGGCGGCGATATCCCAGGGGTCGGTGATCGGCTGGCCGTTGGCCGTAAACCGTTTTGTGCCGTTGAGGTCGCCGGGGGTCGGCGGCCAGTTGGGATTCGGCACGCCGGGGTACAGGTAGTGGTTGTCGGCCAGCGCGGCCCGCCCGGTGATCGGCACAGCACAGGCGCCGGCGGCATTCTGCACGCAGCCGCCATAACCGACGGTGTTGAGGTAGTCGCCCGCCGCGTTATGAAAGAGGTTGATGTTGATCGCCATGATGCCCACCCCCGCCCGTCCCAGGCCGTTCCAGGCCTGCCCGCAGAGATTTATCATGGCGTTAAACTCGGTCGGGTTAGAAGCGATGTCGCGCAGGTCGCCCAGCCGTCCGGTGTTGGGAGTCGGGGTGGGGTCGGCGAAGGGGGGGAAACTGAAACCCTGCATGGCGAAGCTGTTGATGGCCGAGCGAAAGGTGATGCCGGTGGGGTTGACGTAGATATTGTCGGTTGGGCGTTCGTGCCGCCGCCACAGGATGTTGTTGGTGGTCGTGTCCCCGGCCACGTTGGGGTTATCCACCGCCGGGCTGCCCTGCACCGCGCACCAGGAGATCGGCACATGGTAGGTGTCCTGGCCGTTCCAGTTCCCGGAAGCAAAAACCACCGACGGGCGCAGCGTCGACACCCCGGCAGAGAGGGAAAAACCAGCCACAGCAACGACCAGCAGACGGCGTAACATCATCAACTTCCCCCATTTTATTTACATTTTTACATTATAAGCGCAATCGAAATTTTGCGACAGCTTGCAGAAACCGCCGTCATGGCCGGGGCTGATTTTTACAACTTCAGCCGGGCGGCGAAGGCGCGCAGCTTTGCCCCTGCGCCGCCGACGATGGGTGCGCCATGCCCCGGACACAGGATGTCCGGGTTTAGCTCGGCGGCTTTCAGCACCGACCGTTTGGCCTCGGCCATATCCGGCGTAAAGGCCGCCAGGGGCAGCGTCAGCCCCCAGGGCAGGTGAAACACCAGGTCGCCGCCGAACAGCAGCCGTTTTTCCGGCCACCAGAAGGCCACATGGCCGGGGCTGTGGCCGAAGGTTTCCACCACTTGCAGCCCCGGCAGAATCGCGTCCAGGATGTCGCCCCCTTTCAGGTCAATGTCCACCCGCGCCGGGGTTGGCGGCGCAAAACCGCCTGTATAACTCATCAGCCGGGACAGGCCGCGCAGGTCTTCGCGCCGGGGCCTCACCAGCGGCGATTCGCCGCGCACGACCGGGGCATCGCGCCGGTGGATGTACGTGCGCGGGTTGGCGACCTGCTGAAAAGCTGCCAGCCCGCCGATATGGTCAGGATGAGCATGGGTGATGAGGATATGCCGGATGTCCTCCAGGTCGTAACCGAGCGCCCGAAGCTGCGGCTGAAGGCGCTGCGGCGTCTGCGGCGACAGGCTGGTATCCACCAGTGCCAGGCCATCATCGCCGGTGATGATATAAATTCGCCCAATGGACATACCGGGTATGGCATAAACACGATCGGTAATTAGCTGCATGGTCAATCCTTTCAGGGCGCCGGCGGCGGAGCGGCCTCAAGATGGGCAAGCGGCAGGGTAATAACAAAAGCGGTGCCGTCAGGGGAGCTTTCCATGTCGATCTGCCCGCCATGCGCCTCGATAACCATTTTGACGATGCTCAGGCCCAAGCCGATGCCACCGGAGTCAATCGTGCGCGAGGCATCGGCGCGATAAAACAGCTCAAAAACATGCGGCTGATGTTCCGGGGGGATGCCTATGCCGGTATCGCGCACTTCGATCAGAATATTTTCCTCGGTCAGCCGTGTGCTGACCATGACCGAGCCGCCCGACGGCGTGTAGGTGATGGCGTTCACGATCAAATGCCGGATCGCCCGCGCTATCTCCGCCGCGTTAACCGCAATCAACGGCAGGTAGGGATGTGCGTTAAAGGTAAAAAGCAGGTTTTTCTCCTGGGCGTGGACAGCCTGCTCCCGCATCAGGCTTTCGATCAGGCGGTTGAGGTTGTGCGGCTCGGTGTTCGGGTCGGTGACGGCGGATACCGTGTACAGATTATCCAACTGGCTGCTTAAGCGATCCACGCACTCGTGAATTCGCTCCAGGCGGGGCCGTACGGTCTGGCGCGCTTCGTCGTTTAACGACCGTTCAATCAGGTAGCGGCTGGTTTCGATGCTCGCCAGCGTCGTGCGGAAATCGTGCGAAATGGCGCGGACGAATTGGCCGAGCAGTTTCAGCCGCTCCCGTTGGAGCGCCAGCCGCAGCTTTTGTTCTTCGGCCTCTTTATGCGCGTTAATATTCTGCGCCACGCCGTAAATCCGCGCCACCCGTTTTTTCTCGGCATCCCACACCGGGAAGCGGTGTATCTGCAGCCAGATATGGCTGCCGCTGCGGGTCGTCAGGCGGTATTCGCCGGTGTTGGCATGGCCCTCAGCTGCGCGCTGAACATCCTGCATAGCTCGTTCGGCGTCGTCCGGGTGGTACAGGCCGTACAAGCCCAGCGCTTTCGCTTCGTCCCAGCTAAAGCCGGTGATGTGCCGGTACGAATCGGTAATCCAGTCTATTTCCATCGCGCCATCTGGTTCAACACGCAGCGAGTAGGCATAATCAGAGATTAACTCGGAGATGATGCGGTAGCGTTCTTCGCTTTCCCGCAGCGCGGCCTCGGCCCGCTTGCGCTCGGTAATATCCTCGAACAAAATCACCGCGCCGCTGATATTGCCCTGCGCGTTCCGCAGTGGGCCGCCCGAAATACCGACATCCACTAGCGAACCATCGCGCCGCTTGCAGTAAGTCTCCCTGCCGATCAGCACCCGGCCATGCTGGAGCATCTCATTCGTAAATTCGAGATGTTCAGCCTGTTTTTCGTCCGGCACAATCGGATAATGCTGGCCGATGACTTCCCGCTCCTTCCAACCGAAAGTGCGCTCTGCCGCCCGGTTCCAGACGGTTACTTTTTGATCCATGTCAAGCACCACAATCGGCAGCGGTGAATGATGAATCACCACCTGGAGCATCTGGTTGGCTTCCCGCAGGATGGCCTCGATCTGCTTGCGCTCGCTGATGTCCCGCGCCACGCCGGAAATATAAACCACCCGCCCGGTTTCCATCACTGGCGATATTTTAAACTCTGTCCAGATGTAACTGCCGGATTGTGTCCGCAGGCGCAGTTCGAAAAGGGGCGGCGATTCGCCTTTTAAGATGTGCCGTAACAACGAAAGCGCCAGGGGATGATCGTCGGGATGGATAAAATCCATCACCGAGCGGCCAATGAGCGCCTGACGCGGCCACCCCAAAAGCCGTTCGATCATGCTGTTCAGGCTGATGATATGGCCGCTGACCGAGTGGGTGTATACCACGTCGCGCAGGTTTTCGACCACGCTGCGGTAGCGGGTTTCGCTTTCGGCCAGCTGCGCGCGCCGCTGATCTTCCCGCTGCCGGTAGTAATACACCACCAGCAAAATCGGCACGCCCATCAGGATATTAAACGCCAGCGGCCCGATGAAAATTTCCAGCGCGAAGGATGGCGGCGAAACCAGCCCCAGCAGCCCCATACCGGCGATCTGGATGATGTACAGAATCAGGGCGGTTCTGACGGAAAAAATCAGGCTGCTGAACACCGTGACCGCGATGAAATAGTGCAGCGCCCGCAGCGCGGCGCTGCCGCCGAGGAGGGCTGCCATCCCCAGAATCATTCCCATGCCATAGGTGACGCCCAGGGCGGCGGACAGCCGGTAAAAACCACGCCGGTTCAGCAGATAGCAGATGCTCAACACGGCCAGGTTCAGTATACCGACCGCAAACCAGGGACTCGTGCGAGGGTCGCCGCCGTATGTTAAAAAAGGCAGCAGCCAGATGACCAGGCCCCCCAGGGCGATCAGCAGCAGGATCGCCGTCAGCAGTTCGGCCTGCCGTCGCTGTTCGGGGGAATAAACATCAGGGGTAGGGCGCGTCAGGTATCGCCATATGCGGCTTAAATAAGAAAGCGGCATTATTCGATTCACAGAATTTCCCGGCTAAACAGGCTTAATTTAAATTTTAAGGAACGCGCGGCAGCAGTTGCAAATGATTTTAACACACCTGGTCTGGATATACATCTGATAAATGGCGAAAAACGCAGTTGGACACGCTCTAAGGCGTGTCCACTTCGGTAGGGGCGCTTTCAGAGGGAGTGAAATCGCCGGCCAGGGGAAAGATTTCTACAGTCCCAGTTCGTCGGCAGCCATCCGGCACAGGCCGCCGCCGCCCGCCGCCAGCCAGCGGTCGAGCGTGTCGCTGCGAGACTGGTTGGTGAGGGCGTCGGCGTAGATACCCATCCCCCAGCGGTAATATCGCTGCGTTTCGCTGCTCCAGGCGGCGAAGGGTTTTTTAACGACCGACGGCCCGCCGTTGTAACAGGCCAGCGTTAAACCCACGTCGCCGCCGCTGTAGTCCACACACCACTTCAGGTAAGCCGCGCCGCGCCGCGCGTTGGTGTCGGGATCAAGCTGGTTTTCGCCGGCAGTGAAGTGAAAGGGCATCACTTGGAACAACCCCTGCGCCCCGGCGTAGCTGCTGATGGTAGGATGCCCGCACGATTCGATCTGCATGACCGTCGCCAGCAGGTTCGGTTCCAGCTCATGCTCCTCGGCCCAGCGCCCGATGTCGCGCGCCCAATGGTCTACTTCAGCGGTGAACAGGGGCGCAATCGGCGACGGCCCGGCGAACAGGCTGCCCACCCATGCCGGCACGCGGCTGATGACCTGCCCGGCGGCATTCACCATCACCGGCAGCGCGTTGGGAAACAGAATGCTCATCACTGCCGCCAGGATTAACCAGCCCGGCAGGTAATCGGCGATTATAGGCGGCAGCGATCGTTGGGGCGTGCGGCGCGTCCGGGTTTTAACAGCCATAAACTCTCCGTTGGCAAAACATTGCCAATCAATTGTACAACAAGGAATTGAATGAATATGCCAGCCGAAACGAAACCCTAACGTGTTTCTACGTGGATTGTTAGTTGGGATGGTATTGAGCATAGAACAAAAGTTCTAATCTGTCAAGGGGCGGCCCGCACGATTTCGACCGTGATTTCGCTGCTGGTCTGGTTGCCTACCGCGTCGTAAACGACGGCGCGGAACAGCTCGATGCCGGTGCGGGTGATGTCCCACTCGAAGCCGTAAGGCCAGGTTTCATCTGCGCCGAGGAGCTGGTTCTGGTGGTAAAACTCCACCCGGCTGATGGCGTAATCGTCCTGGGCATCGGCGGTCAGCGTCACGGTGGTATCCGCCGGCCAGCGATAAACGCGGTTGGCTTCGCCCGCGCTAAGGGTGACAACCGGCGGCGTATTGTCCACCGTCACCGGCACGCTGCGCGATTCGCGGGTGTTATCGCCCCGGACGACCGTAAGCAGGATGTTATACAGCCCGCTCAGGCCGGCGGTGTTCCACTGCCCCAGGCTGGCTCCGCGTTGGAAAGTCGTCTGCCGCTCGCCGATCTGAATCCATTCAGCGGGGTTTGGCCCCTGGCCGTAAGCAAGCTGGTAAAACTGCAAATCGGTCGGGTCGAGCGTGCCGCGAATGTCCACCAGGCCGCCGACGTAAGCGAACGGCTGCGGCTGCAAAATCTGCACCGAACTGAACAGTTCCGGGCGGCTGACGGTATCGTACTCGTCGGGGGGCAGGGGCATATTATTGGCGCGCCACCAGTCGGCGGCTTCCGGCGGGGGGATGAAAAAGAGCGTATCGCTCCGCAGTTCGGCGGGGGTGCTGGCGGTGGCGCGCTGGCCGGTCTGGCTGTTAAGCTGGACGGTCTGCCAGTAGGTGTCGGTCTGCGCCGGGACGAACTGCGCCAGGAAAATTTCGTTACGCAGTGGGCAGGCGTCACCGGGCAGCAGGCCAGAACGCACGCACACAGCCTGTTCCACGATGTCCGCCGGGCGCGTCCATTCGATGGGCGGCAGGGCGTCGCGGTCGTGGACATAAGCCATCACCGCCCGCCACACGGTCGGCGCGCCTGTCAGCCCCAGGTCGTCCAGCGCCATCGGCGCGCCGTCGCCGCGCTCCAGATGCAGCCCGGCGGTTAGCTGCGGCGTATAACCGACCGCCCAACTACCGGTATCGTCGCCTGCCATCCCGCCGACGATGGCGGCAGGGCGGTTGAGTTCCACGCTGTTGCCTTCGCCCAGGGTGCGCTGGCGGGTGGTGCTGTCGGCCAGCACGTCGTTGATGAGATAGCCGATGCCGGGCGGAAAAACACCCACCCGGTTAAGTTCGGCCATCTCCGGCGTGTATTCCCACAGCAGGCTGCCCGCCGCATCCTCGATTTTGAGGACGGCGACCGGGTTTCGCTGGCGGAAGCCGCGCCCGATTGGCTCGACCGGGATACCGCGCATATCGCCCAGAGCGGCGAACACCGAATAAGCGTAGGTCATATCCAGCACCGAAACCTGCCCGCCGCGTTCCAGCAGAGACAGGTCGTAACGGCCATCTTCGCCCAGGCTGTTGAGGCCGATACGGTGGGCGATTCGCAAAATATTGTCAAGCCCCTGGCTGCGGGCGACCTGCGCCGCCGGAGGCAGCAGCCCGGCGCTCATAGCGTCGCGCAGGTTGAGCGGCCCGCGAAAGCGTCCGTCGGGGTTTTGCGGCGTATAGATCAACCCTTCCGCCGCGCCGGGAAAGGTGTGCGGGATGTCCAGCACCATCGTGGCCGGGGTGTACAGGCCGCTGCGAAAAGCCTCGAAATACACAAACGGCTGTAAAGTCGGCCCCGGCGCATAAGCCAGCGCGGCTGCCGCGCCCACCATCGCCTTCAGTTCGCCGGTTGCCACGTCTAGCACCACCAGCGTCCCGGCGTCCGGCGGCGACTCGACCGGCGGTGTTTGCGGCAGATAGGCCGCGCTCTGGCAGGGCTGGCCGTCCAGCGCCAGCGGCGAAACCGCCTGGCCGTTCAGCCGCGCCAGATGCGTCCGCAAAGCGCATTCGGCCTGATAATACAGGTCAAGGTCGAGCGTGGTGGTGATACGCAGGCCGCCCTGCGCCACCAGCCGCGCGCCGTCGCGCCCCAGGTCGTCCAGGATAGTTTCAGCCTGCCGCCGGGCGTAAGCCGCGAATTCAGGCGCGACCCGCAGTGAGGCATCCACGCCGGTTTGCAGCCGTGTGAGCGTGGCGGCGGCGGACTCGAACTGCTCGCCGTTGATCTGTTCCGCCGCCCGCATGGCGCGCAGCAGGTCAAGCTGGCGTCCGCGCGCCGCCGTTTCGTTATCGAACGGGTTGTACTGCGGCGCGAGCGGGATGGCCGCCAGGAGCGCGGCTTCATCCAGCGTTAGCTGCGCCGCGCTTTTGCCCAGGTAAACGCGGGCGGCGGCTTCGATGCCGTAGGCGTCGCTGCCGTAATAATTGGTGTTGAGGTGCCATTCGAGGATTTCCTGCGGCGTGTAGCGGCGGTGAATTTCCGTCACCAGGGCGATCTCGCGCCCGATGTCATCCACGCCGACGCGCTCCGGCAGCGGCGCGATAATATTGCGCACCAGCCGCCCGGTCAGGGTGGCATCCGGCGGCAGCGGGCCGAGCATGATATTGCGCCACAGCTTGCCGAAGGTCTGCACGAAGCCGAAGCCGGACGCTTCCAGAAAATCCGGGTCTTCGGCGGTGAGGGTGGCCTGCGCCACGTAAGGCGGCAGGCTGGACAGCGGCGTCCAGGCTGGGCCGCCTTCCAGCGGGTCGCGAGCGGCCAGCAGCAGCGTGCCGCCGGCGCGGTCGTAAAGTTCGGTTGGGCCGGAAGCCGGGCCGAGCGACAGGCTTTCCTGCGGCTGCGGCAGATCGCGCACGGCGCGCACGTAAATCAGCGCCGCGCCGCCGAGCGTCACGCCCAGCGGCACGACCACCAGCAGCAGTGCCACCAGGCCGAAAGCCAGCAGCGAAACGCGCCCCTGTGCGCGGGCCGCCAACCGGCGCGCCCGCCGGCTGCGCCGCTTACGAATGATATGGGCGGTTGAGGTCAAACCGGTTCACTCCGCTGTTTCTCTGGCCGGGATTCTAACCCTCAAACGCCCATGATACAACGGAAAGACGCTGGCTGCCGGCCGCAGCCCAACGCGGCGCAGTTTTTCCAGCTTTCTCCTACGAATTTTTTACGCAGCGTTTAAATTTTTCATACGTTCCTGTCCTATTCTGTAGGCATCAAATTTGAAGAGATGAGTTGATGAGAGGGAGATCAACATGAGTACAATCGTTCGCTGGAACCCGTTTCGTGAAATGGCCGCCATGCAGAATATGATGGACCGTATGTTTAACGAAACCTGGCGCAGCCTTGGCGCCGGCTGGGGCGAAACCGGCGTGGGCGCTTTTAACCTGGCGCTGGACATCCACGAAACCGACACCGACTACACCGTGACCACCGACCTGCCCGGCGTGACGGCGGAACACATCAACGTCAAGTTCCAGGATGGCGTCCTGCTGATCGAGGCCGAAATCCCGGAGCAGACCGTCCAGAAGGAAGGCCAGCGTGTGCTGCTGCAAGAGCGCCACTATGGCAAATTCAGCCGTAGCGTCCGGCTGCCGCAGCCGGTTAACGTGGCGAATGTTGAAGCCAGCTTCCAGGACGGCGTGCTGACGCTGACGCTGCCCAAAGCTGAGGAAGCTCAGCCGCGCCTGATCCCGGTTAAAGCCGGCAGCAGCAAGAACTAATCTTCCCGCCGACATCAGCGTAAAGTACAGGGCGACCGGTTAACGGTCCAGGGTTATCGCATCAAACTGTAATTTCGCGTCACACTAACCCCTATCCCCCTGGCCCCCTTTCCTCCCTGAAGCGACTCCCTTCGGTCGCCGTATACGGAGAAAGGGGGAGTCGTGTTAAGCCCCCTCTCCGAATTCGGGGAGGGGGTTGGGGGGAGGGGTCAGAAGGCGAAAGCCCACTTATTGAGACGTAGTATCTTCATGCGATTGCCCTGCGCCAACCGGTCGCTTCGTTTTTGTTCTGTCGGGGCGGCTTTTTTCGCGGTACACTCGCCGGTGAATATTTTTATCTTTTGGAAAGAGAAACCGGCCTTGAAAACCATGACCGATACCCTTCAAACCGCCGACGGCCTGACGCTCCACACCCAGGGCTGGCTGCCCGACGCCGACCCGAAAGCGGTTGTTCTGATCGTTCACGGCATCGCGGAACATATCGGGCGCTATACGCATGTGGCAGCCTTTCTGGTCGAGCGGGGCTACGCGGTTTATGGCCTCGACCATCGCGCGCATGGCCGCAGCCAGGGCGAGCCGCGCGTGTATATCCCTGATTTTGACCGTGTGGTGGATGATCTCAAGCAGTTTTTCGACCGGGTGAGGGCAGCACATCCCGGCAAAAAAATCTTCGTTTACGGCCACAGCATGGGGTCGTTCGTGGCGACCAGTTTCGCCGTGCGCTGCCAGGACGAAATGGCCGGGCTGATTTCGTCCGGTTCGCCCGTCCGCATCGAGGACACCGTTTCTCCGTTCATCGTGTGGGTGGGCAACCTGCTGTACGCTGTCGCGCCGCGCTTCAAACTCGTCAAACTCGACCTCGATGCGATTTCCCGCGACCGCGCCGTCATCGCGGCTTATAACGCCGACCCGCTGGTGGTCAACCAGCCGGTGCGGGTGGGTATGGCGGTGGGTTATCAAAAAGCCGTTGGGCGTTTGAGCCAGGATTTGCCCCGGCTGCGGCTGCCGCTTCTGCTACTGCACGGGGGCGCCGACCGCATCGCGCCGCCTTCCGGCAGTGAACAGGTCTACCAGGAGGCGCAGTCTGCCGACAAAACGCTCAAAATCTATCCAGGGCTGTACCACGAAATCCACAACGAGCCGGAACAGGCCGAAGTGCTGGCGGACGTGGCGGCCTGGCTGGATGCGCGGGCGTGACCCTCCCGGCAGCGGCAAAAGCGGGCGGCACGATTCTCATCATTCCTTAATAACCCGGCTTGCGTGCGTGCGGGGTATGGTTTAGAATGTCCCTGACTGTAATATTAGGTTTCTAAAGATAATTTTTAGGACAGCCAGAAGTATGGATCATGCGCCGCCCAAACTGCACGTTCATAAAATTTCTTTGAGTTTTGGGGGTATCAACGCGCTGCACGAGGTTGAATTCACCGTTCTCCAGGGAGAAATCCTGGCGGTGATCGGCCCGAACGGCGCGGGTAAAACCAGTCTCATCAACAGCATCACCGGCTTTTACCATCCCCAGCAAGGCTCGATCATCTTCGAGGGACGGGACATTTCCGGCCTGCCACCCTACCAACGCGCCAAACTCGGCATTTCCCGCACATTCCAGAACATTGCGCTTTACACCAACATGACCACCCTCGATAACCTGATGGCCGCCCGGCATATTCATATGAAGTCGAATATGCTGACCGGGGCGCTGTTCTGGGGGCCGGCCCGCCAGGAGGAAATCGAACACCGCCGCGCCGTCGAGGAGATTATTGATTTCCTGGAGATGGAGGCTATCCGCAAGACTATCGTCGGCAACCTGAGCTACGGTCTGCGGAAGCGGGTGGAACTGGGGCGGGCGCTGGCGCTGGAGCCGACGCTGCTGCTGCTGGATGAGCCGATGGCTGGGATGAACGTGGAAGAAAAAGAAGATATGGCGCGTTTTATCCTGGACATCCACGAGCGGCAGAACATGACTATCGTGCTGATCGAACACGATATGGGCCTGGTGATGGACATCTCCGACCGGGTGGTGGCGCTGGACTTCGGACGAAAAATTGCAGAAGGCGCGCCGGAAGCGATCAAACAAAATCCGCAGGTGATTAAGGCTTATTTGGGGCAGGTTGGTTAGTATGGTAACACAGGAAGTTCCCGGCAAAACGGCAGTGGTTCATACGTCTCCCAAACGCGCGCAGGCCAGCGCGCTGCCGCCTGATATGGATACGCTGCCGAAAGTGTTTTTGCGGAGCGTGGCGAAGTTCGGCGACCGCATCGCCATGCGTAAAAAACGCTACGGCATCTGGCAGGAATATACCTGGCAGGAATGTTACCACCACGTCCATGATTTCTGCCTGGGGCTGGTGAGCCTGGGTTTGCAGCGGGGGGAGAAAGTCGCCATCATCGGGGAAAACGACCCGGAATTTTATTGGGCGGAAATCGCCGTCCATGCCGGCGGCGGCACGACCACCGCCATCTTCACCGATGCCAGCCCGCAGGAACTGGGTTACATCGTCACCAACTCCGACTCGGTGTTTTTGCTGGCGCACGACCAGGAGCAGTGTGATAAAGCCCTGGAACTGCGGGAGAAAATGCCGAACATTCGTAAGGTGATTTACTGGGAAGCGCGCGGCCTGTGGAACTACCAGGACCCCTGGCTGATGAGTTTTGAAGCCGTCGAGGAACTGGGGCGGCAGTATGCCGCGCAGCATCCCGGCGCGTTCGAGCAGTTGGTGGCCGGAGGCAAAGGCGAGGACATCGCCATTTACAGTTATACCAGCGGCACGACCAGCCTGCCGAAAGGCGCGATGATCCGCCACCAGAACCTGCTGCACGCCAACTGGAATATTGAGGACATCGCCCCGCGCCACCCCGGCGACAACTACGTGTCGTTCAGCCCACTGGCGTGGATCACCGAACAAAGTCTGGGGCTGACCGCGCACCTGCTGTACGGCTTTCAGGTGAACTTTCCTGAAGGGCCGGACACAGTGCAGAACGACATCCGCGAGATCGCACCCAGCACGCTGCTGTTCCCCAGCCGCATCTGGGAAGGCATGGCGCGCACCATGCAGGTGCGTATCAATGACAGCTCGTGGATTAACCGGCTGATGTACCGCCTGTTTTTGCCCATCGCCTACCGGATTATTGACCTGGAGGATGAACGTCGGCCTATTCCGCCGCACCTGCGGCTGCTGCGAGCAGTGGGGGAGTTCGCCGTGCTGGGGCCGCTGCGGGATAAAATCGGCATGACGCGCGCGCGGGACGCCATCACTTCCGGGGCGGCGCTCAGCCCGGATATTCTGCGCTTTTTCCGGGCGGTGGGCGTGGAACTGAAAAGCCTGTACGGTTCGACCGAAATGCAGGTGGCGACCATGCACTATCCCGGCGAGGTCAAACTTGCCACCGTCGGCGTTCCCGCGCCGGGGGTAGAAATCAAAATCGCGGAAAATAACGAAATCCGCGTCCGCAGCCAGGCAGTGTTCGCCGGTTATTATGGCGATGACAAAAAAACTGCCGAATCGTTTGACGAGGACGGC
>JAPKMO010000056.1 GCA_026645945.1 Anaerolineae bacterium | reverse complement strand
GCCCCTACCCGCGAAACGGCCTTTATCGAACCACAATGACCTTTTGAAAACCCGTTAAGCTTTCATATGCGATTGCCCTAATCAGAACTGCCCCCTTAAACCGGGTTTTTCGCCCGGCCTTTCGCGCCTTTAACGCCCTTCAGCCCGCGCTGCGCCGCCACTTCCAGCAGGTTCGTCTGGTAATTGTAAGTGCTGCGGCGTTTTTCGGCGTGCGCTTCCCTGGCGAGTTCCACCAGTTTATCCACCACCTGCTGCGGCGACAGGCCGTCTTCCTGCCACAGATAAAACGCCAGCGAACCAGGCATGGTGTTTAGTTCGTTCACATAGATGGCTTTCTCCTCCGGCCTGACCAGAAAATCAACCCGCGCCGTCCCCCGGCCATCTACCGCGCGGAAGGCGCGAATCGCCAGCTGTTTGATCTGTTCGGCCAGCTCCGGCTCCAGCGGTGCGGGAATCAGGCGTTCGGCACTTTTCATGCCTTCGCCGCCGCGCAGGTATTTTTCCTCGTAGGTCAAAAATTCTTCCCACGAAACCGGCTGTTCCAGCACCGAAGCGCGCACGTCCGACCCGCTCCCCATCACCGCACAGTTGATCTCGACGCAGCCGGTGACGGCATTTTCGACCAGGATCAGCCGGTCGAGGTTGGCGGCCACTTCGATATAAGCCCGCAGCATGGTTTCGTCGTTCGCCCGCCCGATGCCGATGCTCGACCCCAGCGTGGCCGGTTTGACGAACAGCGGGTAGCGCGGCAGTTCGTGGACGATGTGGCCGATGACTTTATCCGGCGCTGCCTGCCATTCCGCGCGGCTGAACGAAACGCCCTCAACAATCGGAATCCCCTGCTGGCTGAGGACGATTTTGGTCATAATTTTGTCGTTGGCGACCGCCGACGCCAGCACCCCGCAGCCCACATACGGCAAATCCGCCAGTTCAAACAGTCCTTGCAGCGTGCCGTCTTCTCCATGCGAACCGTGAACTGCCGGGAAAATCACGTCCAGCCGTTTCACGCGGCTGCGCTCAAAACGCCCGGAGGTCGGGTTGATAATCAGCCCGTGATGTTCCACGCTGGGCGAGATGACCGCGCTCATAACGCCTTTATAGCTGGTGATTTCGTCCTTGAAGTTTTTTAGCTCCAGCAGCGGTTCGCCGGTGAACCACCGGCCATCCCGGTTGATGTAAACCGGCACGACCTCGTACCGCTCCGGGTCGAAGGCGCGCATCACCTGATGGCCGGTCACGACCGACACATCATGTTCGACGCTGCGCCCGCCGAAGATCACGCCGACTGCTGTTTTGCGTCGTGCAGCCAATTCTGTTCACTCCTATGATTCTGTCGGAAGCGGGCCAAGCAGTTCTTCAGCCAGCTTCAGAAATTGTCCCGCCCTATCAATCTGTTCAGCCGCATCCGCTGGGGTCAGTCTGGCGCTTAAATCATAATCGCCCGCGTGCCTGCTCGCCTGGCCTTCAATTAGATAGCGGTGAAACGCTACCGGAACACGGCCCGTTTTAGCAAGATGCTGCCCGAAGGCCGCGATCACGCCGCCATGTTTGGAAAACGACAGCCCAAGCATAAGCAGCAGCGCCTCCGCGACATAAAACATGGCATAATACGCGCGAGAGATGGCAAAATCAGGATACCCGTTTTCCAGTAGCAGCCGAGCGCTGGCGATGCTGGCCTGCGCTTTACGAACCAGAGCAGCCTGATCGGGTGTCATGGAATCGCCATGCCTTCCCGGCGGATGTTCAGCAGCAGCGGACTTTGTTCCTGCCGGTAACGCTCTTCCGCCAGGAATACGCACGAGATGACGACATCGGCCTCAAGCGACAGCGCCGCCGTAACCGCCCCCGTTCGTTTGATTTCCTCGGATGGAGAGACTTCTCCTTTAAGCACCACCAGCACGTCTATATCGGAGTCAAACACCGCGTCCCCGCGCGCCTGCGAACCGAACAACACCAGCTCTACCAGACGCTCTCCGTATATGTCTTCAAAATGGAGGCGTAGTTTCGTCAGTAATTCGCGCATCCTTGCGTCCATTACATAACCTCCTGCTCATCCCGTCATCCACAGGCTGATGATAAACACGCCGAACATGATGAGGCATGTCACGAACTCCACCGCGAAGCCCACCAGATACAGCCCGAAGGCCGAACGCCCGGCCTCGACCGCCTTACGCACGTCGCCGATGCGCACGAACTCCACCAGCAGCGACCCCGCCACCGCGCCGGTGATCGTCCCCACCAGCGGAATCGGCAGCAGGATTGTACCCAGGATGCTGCCAAACAGCCCGCCGATCACACTCAGGCATGACATACCCTTCGACTGTATCCCCAGCGCGGGCATCCAGATTTCGGTCGTCGAGCCAGCGATCATCAGCAGCGTCATGAGGATGATGGCCGCCGGGGTCGCCCGCTGAAAATCGGTCAGGATGGCGAACACGACGCCAATCGCCCACAGGATGGCCGGCCCCGGAATCATCGGGATGATCGAAAGCAGCAGCGTGATGCCCATCGCGCCAATGGCAATGGCGATCAGGACAGACTCGGCAAATTCCATAAACGCTTCGGGCCTCGCTACCGCATCCACTGCTGCAAAATGTAATCGTAAAAGGCGGTCGTGTTCACCGTGTCCAGCGCCGTGATGATACGTCCGCCCGGCTGTACTTTCGTGCGCCCCTGGCTGATGCCGGCGGGGATGATGGCCGTTTCCCAATCGCAGGTGGTGTACAGGTCAGGCCGGCCCAGGTAGGCCGTCGTCAGCACGTCCCAGAAGTAATAACCGCTCTGCTTCATCACCAGCGCGTAACACAGGCTCGCCACCTCTGACACGGGATGCTGCCGCTGCCGCCCCAGCCGGTAAATGAACTCGCTCGTCACCGGCACATGGTTAGTGATGTCCAGCGGACACAACACCAGCGGAATACCCGTCTGCCAGATTTGATACGCTGCCGGCGGGTCCCAATATACGTTCCATTCCGCCGATCCATCCTGCCCCGGTTCGGACAGCGGGTCAACGTTGCCCGGCACATTCAGCGCCCCGCCCATCCAGACGATGCGTTTGATGTTCCGCTCGACCTCTGGCGCGATCTCCAGCGCGGCGGCCACCGTCGTCAGCGGCCCCGTCACCAGCAGCGTCACCGGCTCCGGCGCTTCGGCCAGCCGCCGCGCCATGAAGGTCTGCCCGGCCTCCGCCGCCAGCGGCGTTTCGATGGTCATCCGGTCGTTCAGCACCGGGAAATGGTCAATCACAAAAGTGGACTGCCGCCACTCGCGCGGGAATGGGTTGAGGCCGCGCACGGTGCTTTCGGCTACCGGGATGTTCGATTTCCCCATCATGTCCATCAGTTTGCGCGTCACGCTCACCGCCGGCTGGATGTAACAGTCGGCGGGCGTCACCACCACGCCCAGCACGTCTGCGTGGTCCATCGCCAGCAGCAGCGCCAGCGACAGAAAATCGTCAATCCCGCCGTCATGATCCATCAAAACCAGTTCTTTACCGGTCACTTTATAATTCCTCCTTTGGCTGCACCAACCTGAACTGTCTTTGTATTTTACTCAGCACTTATCCCCCATACCTAACTGGAATACGTGTCGGGCAAATCGTTCAAAAACAGCACCGTATCGCCAGCCCGCAGTTCATTTTGATACCACTTCACCGCCTCCGCCAGCGTTCCCACCACCTGAAGCCGTTCCGGTGGGAAGCCGGCGGCCAGCAGGCCGGTTTTCACCGGCTCGGTCTGCCCTGCGCCGACCAGAATCACGTCGGTCGCATGGTCGGCGGCGATCTCGCCCAGTTTGCGATTTTCGCTTTCCATCAGCGGCCCCAATTCCACCATACCCGGTGTAATCAGCAGCCGCCGCCCGCCCTGGTGCAGCGACAGCACCCGCAGCGCATAAGCCGCGCCGACCGGGTTGGCGCTGTAGGCGTCATTGATGATGGTGATACCCTCCGGCGTCATCTGCCGGACGAGGCGGCTTTCGGCGGGTTGTAGGCTGCGAACACGCCGCGCCACGTCGCGCAGCGGCATCCCTTCATGGACAGCCACCGCCGCCGCCAGCAGCAGATTGGTGACATTATGCTCGCCCAGCAGCGGCGTCACAAACGGCTCGCTTTCGCCGATCTGCGCGTCTGTCACCGTAAAACGCAGCCCGTCCAGCGTTTCTTCAATGTCCGACGCCACAAAACGCGGCCCCCCCGGCGGCACGTTGGCCGGGTTTATGGTTTTGCTGATCGCCAGCCGTGTCCCCGGATAACCGCGTTCGTACATCTCGCGCACATAGGGGTTGTCCCAGTTGAAGACCCCCACGCCGTCCGGCGGCAGCGCCTTGATGATTTCATATTTGGCTCTGGAGACGTTCTCCAGCGACCCGAAGCGCTCCAGGTGCTGCGGCCCGACTTCGATCACGATGCTGATGGCCGGGCGTGTGAGGCGGCAGATGCTTTCGATTTCGCCGGGGATGTATGCGCCCATCTCGCAAATGAAGTAATCCACGCCATAATCACCAGCCAGATCGTTGTTGATGGCGAGACACACGCCCATCAGCGTATTGTAACTTTTCGGCGTGGGGTACGCCTTCCAGCGCCCGTTAAGGATGTGCGCCAGATAGGCCTTGGTGCTGGTTTTGCCATAGCTGCCGGTGATGCCAATCACCTTCGGATGCACCTCGTCCAGCACGCGCGCCGCCCGCCGGGCGAACCCCCGCCGGAAGACCGCCTCGACCGGCGTCATCAGCAGGTTGCCGATCACCAGCCATACCGGCGCCAGCAGCCACAGCGCGAAACCCGCCGCCATCACCACGACCAGGCGTAGATCGGACACGTCCGGCAGGCGCGGGACAACCAGCAGCGCGACCGCCGCCAGCGCCGCCGCGCTCACAAACGCCGCGCCGAGCAGGCGTTTCGCCCGCGCCGTCGCCTTAAAGCCTTTTTTGATTTCGCCTTCATCCGGCGGCCATACGGCGATCAGGCCGGTTATCACGCCGACCGCGCCCGGCACAAAACTGCCCGGCGCATCGCTGATGAACAGCGCCAGCAGCAAACCTACCAGCCACGCCCCCGCCGGACGCGCCGGCAGCCAGCGGTCGCGCCGCGCCACTACCCAGCGCAGATAGCGCCCGCTTTTGTATTCTTCGATCTGGTAAAACCGCGCCTGCCGGTAGATGCGAATGATCGTCCCAGCCAGCCAGATGATTAAAATAACCGCCCTCACAACATCCATACTGAACGTTTTTTGCCTTTTCCTGACGACTATGAACTGCTACATCAAAAGATGAGAATGCCTGCCTCCAACAGTGGGCTTAAGCCCACTGCGCCAGACTAACGACTATCGGCTGAAAAAGTGATGCATCACCCGCGCCGTATCCGCCGCGCGTTCCAGATAGCTGTAATGCCCCGCGCCTTCCCACACCACCAATCCGGCATCGGGAATCGTCCGTTCCAGCAGTTTGCCCTGTTCCAGCGGCGTATCCGCGTCCCGGTCGCCCCAGAACAGCAGCGTAGAAACCCGCACCCGCGCGGCATACGGCAGCAAATCTTCGTTCACGACTTTAACGAACGTTTCGCGCATCACGCCCGTAGCAGCTTTATAATCCGCCGAACCGTAGCGGCTGCCGTACCAGCCGCGAAGCCGCTCCGCCTGCGCCGTCAGGCCGATGCCGCGCAGCGTGTTGAGCGCCGCCTTGTAGGTTTTGAGCCGCAGGCTGCTGCTGGCGGACGGCTTCGACCGAACGCCCGCGCTGTCCGCCAGCGCCATTTTGATGAGCCGTTCGGGATGCTCCGCGCCCAGAATCAGCCCCAGCCGCCCACCGAACGAATGGCCGAACAGGTGAACACGCTCCAGCCCGTTTGCTTCCAGAACCGCCACCACCCAGGCCGCGTAATCAAACACCGACCATGCTTCCGGTGGCGGCGGCGTCTGCCCAAAACCGGGCAAATCCGGCACGTAACAGCGATACCCCAGCGGCGCGAATCGCTCGACCAGCGGCCACATCAGGCCGCTGTGCGCGCCCCAGCCGTGTAACAGCACCACCGGCGGCCCTTCGCCGTGTACAATCTGCGCGGTGCTGATCCCCTGCACCTCAATCGTCGTGATAGAGGGCTGATTCCCTCGCGTTTTCTGAAGTCCCTCTCCGTTTACAGGGAGGGATTTAGGGAGGGGTAGGTTATTCAATCGTAATCCCCGCGCCTAATGCCTGCAATTTCCCGAACACGCCGGCGAACGTGCGCTCGATCACCTCGGCATTGTCTATCACCGATTCGCCCTGGGCAACCAGCGCCGCAGCCAGCATCCCCAACCCGGCGCGCACATCCGGCGAATCCATATAAATGCCGTACAGCGGCGACGGCCCCATCACAATCGCCCGGTGCGGGTCGCAGAGGACGATCTGCGCGCCCATCGCTTTCAGCTTGTCCACGAACAGCAGCCGGTTGTTGAACAGTTTTTCATGCACCAGCGATGTGCCGCGCGACTGCGTGGCGATCACCGTCGCCATCGCCACCAGATCGGACGGGAAGGCCGGCCAGGGCGAGGTTTCCACCGACAGATCGGCGTCCTCCTCGCGCGGCGACAGGCTCAATCCTTCATGTTTCGGCACGAAAATCACGTCCTCGTCCATGTCCAGGTGAATGCCAAGCTGCCAGTAGGTCTTGGCGATCATCCGCATGTCTGCCCGGCGGATGCCGGCGATCTGCACGCGCCCGCCGCACATCGCGCCGATGGCCGCCGCGCTGGCCGCTTCGATATGATCCGGCCCGATAGTCACGTCTGCCCCATTCAGCGCAGGCGGGCTGAGGACGCGCATCACGTTCGAGCCGATGCCCTCGATATGCGCGCCCATCTCGCACAAAAAATTTGCCAATTCCTGAGCGTGCGGCTCGCAGGCCGCATTATGGATGATGGTTTCTTTACCCAGGCAGGCCGCCAGCATCAGCACAACCGCTGTTGCCGTCACGCTGGCCTGCGTCAGGATAATCTCTTTTTTCTCCCAGGGCGCGGCGCGCACCTCAACTGCCCCGCTGGTAGTGGTCACGTCCTGCCCCAGGTCGCGCAGGGCTTCCAGGTGTGTCCGAATCCGGTTGAGCGGAAAATCAATCTCCACCCGCACCTGCTGCCGAAGCCGCAGCATCGGCGCCAGGTACAGCAGCCCGCTCACCAGCCCGCCGGTATCCGCCGGGGTCATCGCGCGCCGGTTGATCTGCTCTGCCTGAATGCGGATGGTGTGCGTGTCGAGCCGGGCGATTTTTACGCCCAGCCGTTCGGCCAGCAGCAGCATCGTCCGCGTGTTGATGGTATCCGGCACGTTTCGCAGCGTGACCGCCTCCGGCGTCAGCAGCGCCGCCGTCAGCAGCGCCATTGCCGCGTTCGGGTTGCCGGATGGCCGATAAATGCCGTTTAAGGGGGTTTTGCCCTCGACGCGAATCCGCATTCAAAATCCGCCTTCTGCTTGTTTAGTGCTGTCCAGTGCAGGCGGCTCTGCCCATGCTGGACGGCAGGCATTATACCAATTCCGGGCGGCCTTTGTCGCCTGTAGCATCTTGCACAAATTACTCCGCACGACATTGCGTTTCCTTGCACATTGACAAGCCCCTTTGGGCATGTCACAATCACGCAATTCTAATTTCGGGGAAATGTCGTGGACAAGCTAAACCAGACCACCAACACCAATGATACCGCACCACCCGTCGGCGGGGGCTTGCCACATCCAGAAACCCTGTGATGGAAGAAGCACCCCGCAAGGGGTGTTTTTATTTTTCGATGGGGCGCAGTGCGCCCATAAAACACATATTGGAGGTCGCTTTTGGTTACGCAAGCGAATGTGAGCCTGGATACGCCGCAGTTTGTCGTTCCCCCGGAAAACCGCGTTCCCGTCCACACCTACCCGGCGCAGATGCAGGCCATCCCGCCCTCGCGGATGTTCCTCATCCGGGATGCGCTGAAAAAATATCGCGCCAAAGTAGGGGAAAACGCGCCCACCTTCGATGCTTCGCAGGGCGACGGCGGCGCCAGCCTGCCGGGTGTGCCGGTGGAAATCCTTGACCGCGCCCATGCCCTACAGGTACAGCACGGCACCGCCTACGACCAGCCCTGGGGTACACCGCACTTCCGCAAAGCTGCCGCCGAGTCTTACTGGAAGCTGGACGCCGCTTCTGGCTGGGGGCCGGAAAATATCGTTTTTGTCCAGGGCGGGCGCGACGGCCTGCAAAAAGCCTATGCCGCGATGGTCGCCCTCAATGGGCAGATTGGTGATGCGTTTGTCGTCTCCCGCGTTCCCTGGATCAGCTACAACTGGGGGCCGTATGCCGTCGGCCTTAACGTTCTGCTCGCCCCCGGACACCCCGAAGAAGGCTGGCGCTACACGCCGGAAGCCATTCGGGCCGCCGCCGATTACGCCGCCGCCGAAGGCCGCAAGGTCGCCGGGCTGCTCATCACCTCGCCGGACAACCCGACCGGGCGCACGCTGCCGGTTGAGGAACAGATTGCGCTGGCGCGCGTCGGCCTAGACAGCGGTTATCCATTCGTGCTGTTCGACTGGATGTACCACTACATCACCGACGGCGGCCACAGTGATATTAACGCCGTCCTGCAAGCCTTTTCGCCCGACGACCGCGAACGCCTGATATTCCTGGACGGCCTGACCAAAAGCCTGGGTGCGTCGAACATCCGCAGCGCGCACCTGCTGGCCGGTAAAAAAGTGGTGGATTACATCACCAGCCAGGCTTCGCATGGCGTGATTCCGGCCTTTTATTCGCAGGCCGTCGCCATCGCCGCCTACGAAATGGGCTTCGAGCAGGCCGCCGCCAGTATCATCGAACCCTGCCGCCAGAGCCGCCAGGTATTACGCCGCGAACTGACGGCTTTCGGCATTCCGTTTATCATGGGCGACGGTTATTATGCTTTTGTGGACTGCTCGAAGTATATCGAAGCAGGTAATCTGGGGGACTCGGAAGGGCTGATGACGCATCTGGCCGAGAACTTCGGGCTGGCCGTTGTGGCCGGGGTGTACTTCTCGCCGGCGGGCGCGGATTGGATTCGTTTTTCCTACGCGCTGCCGCCGGAAAAAACCGAAGGCGCGGTCAAACGTCTGTTCGACGGCCTGAACGCCCTGGTTTAAAGGCTTAGAGTTTATCCATAAACCCACCAGACAATGGGCTTAAGCCCACTGTTCTGCTATCAGATCAATCGGTTTATGGATAGGTTCTTAACGCAAAGGCGCTGAGGAGCAAAAACGCAGAGAATTCTTTAACAGAGTCCTTTGCGCCTTTGCCTGTTTGCGGTCTTTGCGTCAGGTATTGGCTGTCTCGACGAAAACCCGCAGCGCCTCAACACCGGTCAGCGCCAGGCCCGGCGCGGCGCGGTTGATGCGTTTCATCATCCCGGCCAGCACATCCTTCGGCCCCAGTTCGATGAAACGTTCCGCCCCAGCGGCGATCATGGCCTGCACCGATTCCGTCCATCGCACCGGGTGGGTAAGCTGGCGTTTGAGTTCATCGCGGATGGCTTCAACCGTCGTCAGCGGCGCTGCGCCGACATTACCATAAACCGGCAGTTCCGGCGTCTGGAAGGCGGTTTTTTCGACCGCCTCGTTAAAGGCTGCCGACGCGGACTCCATCAACGGCGAATGCGAGGCGATGCTCACCGCCAGTTTGACCACTTTTTTCGCGCCGGCCTCTTTCGCCAGCGCCATGCCGGCCTCCAGCGTCGTTTCGTCGCCGGAGATGACCAGCTGGCCGGGGCAGTTGTCGTTCGCCACCACCAGCACGCCGCCGGTCTGCCGGCCCGCCTGCTCGCAGATGGCGCGCGCCTGTTCGGCGTCCAGCCCCAGCAGCGCGGCCATCGCGCCGGGGCTTTTGACGCCGGCCTCCTGCATCAACCGTCCGCGCGCCCGCACCAGCCGCAGCCCATCCTCGAAGGCCAGCGCGCCAGCCGCCGCCAGCGCGGTAAATTCGCCCAGGCTGTGGCCGGCGGCAAAGCCGGGCTTCGCCTCCGGCAGTTCGGTTTGCAGCGCCCGCAGCGCGGCGATTCCGCAGGTATACAAGGCCGGCTGCGTATTGAACGTATCGTTCAGTTCGTCCTCCGGCCCTTCAAAACACAGGCGCGACAGCGCGAAACCCAGGGTATCGTCGGCCTGCTCGAACGTCTGCCGGGCAGCCGGGAAAACTTCCCATAGGTCTTTGCCCATCCCCACCTGCTGCGCGCCCTGGCCGGGGAATATAAAAGCGGTCGCTGACCAGTTCACCATCCTTAAGCCCTTTCAAAACAAAAGCCGCCCTGTTGACCAGCGCGGCTTCTCAGAGAAGGCAGCGCCTTCTAGTCTTCATCAACCTCAATAACCGTCTCGCCTTTGTACGTCCCGCATTTGGGACAAACCCGGTGGGCGATGTGGTATTCGCCGCACGACTCGCAGACCACCAGGTGCTGCGGCGAGAGCGCATCGTGCGAACGCCGTTTGTTGCGGCGCGTCTTGGAAATTTTACGTTTTGGCAGCGGGCCCACGGCCGATTCTCCTCAAAGTTAAATAGCTGGCAGTTAACCTGCCAAGGCAAGCAGGCGGAATGTTGAGGCATTATAAAGTCCGCCAGCGGGGTGTGTCAAGATGCCCCCTGGAAATAAAACTGCCCATGCCGCCGGGGACATGGGCAGTTGGGATCGTTGGCCGGGTTACGGCGTCGGGTTCGCCCCAGCTTTGTAGTTTTTAGCCACCTCAGCCGCGCTTAACGCCCGGCTGTAAGCCGCCGCCAGATAAATTTCGCCGGCCCAGGCGCGGTTGTTGGTCGCTTCGTTCGCCAGTATCAGCTTGAACGACCGGTTCCATTTGCTGAAGTCCGCCGTAAAACTCCAAGTGCTGACGGCCACATTGTTGATGTAAAGGGTAGCCTGGCCGGATGTCGTATACGTCAGCACCACATGCTGGAGCGTGGTAGCCGCCCCGCTGATGGATTTTTCGTTAACGGCGCTGTCCTTGGTCTTATTGTTGAGCCGCACGCGGGTCATATATTTGCTTTTGTCCTGCCCCAGCATGATGTCCCGGTTCCAGCGTTCCGTCCCGGCGGAAATCGTGAACATACGGGCCGGCCCGCTCTGGCTGGTGTTGGCCGGCTTCACCCACATCTCAACCGTGAATTCGCGGCTGGAGATGATCGGGTCTATGATCTTCAGCGCCGCGCCGCTGGATGCGATGTACGCGCCATTGACCGAGATACCGCCGGCAAGCTGTGTCACTTTGCTGGGGTCGGCAATCGTCAGGTCAAGCGGTGACGTGCCGGACGTGTCGCGGACGACGCCCCCGGAAACATCGTCGAATTCGTACAGCACCAGCAGCCCGCTCGTCACCCGCTGGATGCCCTTGACGATGACATCGAACGTCTGGGTGGCCGTGCCGCCGCGCCCATCGCTGACCTGGACGGTGATGCTGTACGTGCCTTTGTCACCAAGCTGCGGATTCAGCGACAGCACGCCATCGCCGCCGGCAGCCGTGAAGCTCATAAACGCGGGCAGCGTGGCCGGTTCGGTGATGGTCAGCACCAGCGTATCGTTATCCTCGTCCGTCGCGTGGATGATGACCGCCTTCGTCTCCTCCTCCACGACTTCCTGCGCCGCGATGGCATCCAATACGGGCGCGTGGTTAGTGCTGATAACTTCGATGGAGAAGGTTTTGCTCGCCAGCCCCCCCTGGTTGTCGCGGGCTTCGACGGTTATTTCATAGACGCCAACCTTCCCGATGGGCGGGTTAACCGCCAGTTGGCCGGTCGCGGCGTTAAAAGTCATAAAATCGGGCAGCGGGTCGGGCAGCAGGCTGATCGTCACCGGGTCATCATCCGGGTCGGTGGCTGTGATGTTCACCGTCAGCGACGCGCCTTCATCCACGCTCTGGTCGGGCAGCCCGCCGATAACCGGGTTACGATTGACTATGCCCAGGCCGCCCTTGATGATTTCGATGCCGGCGATGCCTGCCCAGTTAGCGACCCGATCGAGCATGACCGTCAGCGTGCCATCCCCGGTTACGACCACATTTTCAATCGTCACCACCGAGCCGACTTTGAGGCCGGCGTTGAGCGGCTTGTAGTTTTCGACCATCCGTGTACCCTGAACGACGATATGGAACTCACTCGGCGAGCTGGCATCGTCTTCGATGAAATACAGCTTGAGCGTGTAGGTATCCGCCGGAATGCCGGTTTTCTGCCAGTTCAGGTCTTTGCCGTTTTTAGCATAGGTCGCTTTGGTGTAAACGCTGTTGTCGGTCGCCGGCTCTACCACGTCAATGTCGAATGTCTGCACACCTTTCGAGGCCGAGAACCCCTCGCCCGGCTCCCAGGTTTTGCCGCCCATCGTGGTTTGCACAGTATAACCCGCGTTCATGCGGAAGGTGTAAACCGTTCCCCCGCCGCCCGGCTCTTCGGTCGGTTCTTCGGTTGGCTCGGCGGTGGGTTCTGCCGTCGGTTCGGCGGTGGGTTCTGCCGTCGGTTCGGCGGTGGGTTCTGCCGTTGGTTCGACGGTCGGTTCGGGCGTCGCCGGCGGGTCGTCGTCAGAGCCGCCCCCCGTGCCGCCTTTTTTGAATTTGAACGGCAGCTTATTAACAATCTCACTTTCTTTATGGTTGGAGAGTAAATACCCACCGGCCAACGAACCCGTTTCGATAGAATCGCACAGGCCGACGGTATCCGAGAAGGTGGTTTCAAAAACCTTTGCGGACTCGTTATAACTCAGCGGCTTCACCATCTCGCTGCCGCCAACCGTGACGACCATCGAAAGCGACGTTTTATCGCCGCACGATGTGACCGTGCTGAACGAAAACATGCCGCCGATGCAGGCATAGGACGGCCCTTTGGTGATGACCTCGCTGGTTTCGCAGTCGCAGCCTTCCGCCGCCCCCAGAGAACAGTTGATCTCCTCGAACACGTCGGACAGCGCGCCGCCCATTGTAGACAGTGCCGCAATCGAGGCGATTGCCACAAACGAAATCAGCAGGGCATACTCCACCAGGCCCTGCCCGCGCGCGCCCCGGTGGAGCGCCGCTCGGAGTTTATGTTTGAACTTCAACCAGAACATGATGCCGCCTTAACTTTGCAGTAGCGATGAACGAATGAATAATCGGGCTGCTACAGGCCCGCGATAGAACGAAATTCCTGCGCCAGTTGGTTGGCGAGCGAAACATCCAGCCGCACCGGATAAAATAAAACCGCGTTCGGCGCGCCGACCACCCGCAGCATCGGGTCGCGCGTTTTATTGGCGTTCCACTCGTTTATCAGCGCCGAAACGCTGTCATAAACCTGCACCATGATGGGATACCGTTTGCCCTGCTCGCCTTCCAGTTCAAACCGGATGACCCGCGCACCGCGCGCGCCTGCCGTCACCTGCACGTCCAGCAGTTCCAGGCCGGCTTCGCGGAAACCGTTCAGCGTTTCGTCCACCGATATCAGCCTGACCGGCTCGACTGTTGGGACCGGCGCCGGCATGGCTGCCTGCATCGAGGACACCAGCATCGCGCCGGATACCAGAAAACCCGCCAGGATGATGACCGTTAAAAGGCCGACCGCCCCCAGTTGGGCCCGCCGGGGAAAATGCCGCAGCACAGGGCTTCTGTCGCTTTGTTCGTAAACCGTGATGATGATTTCATCGCTCAGGTGGCCGAAAAAACCCTTTGATTCACCGCCGAGGCTTCGCATCAGGGTTAATGAGGGGCCGTGTTTAGGGTCCAGCATCAACGCCTGGCGCAGGCAGCGCAGCGCGTTGGCCGTATCCGTATTCATCCTCGCCGCCAGATACCAGGCATCGGCGCTCGGATTTTCCTTCAAGATCGTCTTGATGATCTCGACCGCGCGGGGCGTATCACCCTGTTTCATTGCTGCCCGCACATCTGTGAGTGTAAACATCGTTCCCCCTCAAACCGTTCGTTCAGTGATGTACAAAGACCTCCATTAGCCCAATTTTACGTCACAACCGGCCATTCTTGACGTAAGTTTATAAAAATTTCGTAAATTTAACTCGGCATTCATATAATTCCGCAATTGATAATCAATTTTTAGCCGGTAGAGTCGGTCAGGGCGGTTTACAGGGTTTACGCAAGGCGCATTTTAGCCGGGGCGCGCATAATGCGGTCGGTTGCGAAGGATTAAGCAACCTTCGGCCCTCTTGTGCGATATAATGCTCACATAGCGGAGGCATATAGTGGCAGCATCAGAACAACCCCGGCGCAGCGCGGGGCGTACCATTGCGCGCAATACCCTGTTCGGGTTAGGGGCCCAATTCGCGCTCCGCGTGGCCGGGTTCATTTTTAATATCGTCGTCATCCGCACATTGGGCGGTGAAGAATTCGGCCAGTATTCAATCGTTATCGCCTGGGCCAGCCTCTTTTCCGTCGTCGGCGACCTGGGCATTAACCAGTACCTCGGTCGGGAAATCGCCCGCGACCCGAAAAAAGCCGATGAACTGTTCTGGGACACGGTTGCCCTTCGTTTTGTGCTGGCGCTCATCGCCTCGATCATCACGACGGTCGGCGCGGCTTTAAACGGTTATACCGGCACGATTGTGATGGCAATCGCCATCTATACATCCAGCTATTTTTTGCAGGCCGTCCTTGCGCCCCTCACCAGCCTGCTGGTCGGCAACGAACGCATAGACATCACCTCGGCCATGACGGTAGTCACCCAGGTGTTGTTTATGGTGTTTGCCGGGGTTTTTCTGTTCCTGGGGCTGGATTTTGTGTGGATCGTGCTGGCTTCGGTCATCAACCTACCGCTGGTCATCGTGCTGCAATACTGGGCCATCCGCCGCAACAACCTCGGCCCGCCGCGTTTTCATATCAACCCCCGGCTGTGGCTCTCGGTCGTGCGGTTTGGCCTGCCCTTCGGCATCGTCCAGCTTTCGCTGTCGTTCGCTTTCCGCGTAGATACCATCATCCTCAGCGGCAATGTCAGCGATGAACAAGTCGGCTGGTACAACGCAGCCTACAACCTGACGCTGACGCTGCTCACGCTCACCCGCAGTTTTAACGACGCCATCTTGCCCACCCTGGCCCGCGAACACGTCCTGAATCCCGATTCGGTGCGCCCCTGGTATTATCGCTCGGTGAAGGTGATGCTTTTTCTGGGGCTGCCGATAGCCGTCGGCGGCATGTTAACCGCCGACCGGATTACCGGCATCCTCTACCAGCCGGATTTCGCGCCGGCAGCGGTCGCCCTGGCGATTCTGGTGTGGGATATTCCCATCGTCATGTACCATTCGTTCTGCGGCAACATGACCACTTCGATCAAGCGGGAGGGCAGCGCCGCGCGCATTTACGGCAGCCTGGGCATCATCAACACGCTGCTTAATCTCATCCTCATCCCGCGTTTTGGCATCATCGGCGCTTCATTCGCAACCGTGCTGACCGATCTGGCGGGCGCGGCGCAGTTTTATCTTCTGTTCCGCCGCCACTTCGGCGCGGGGCTGGGTTTTAAACGACTGGCGCGGCTGGCTGCCGTCGCGGCGCTGATGGGCCTTATCATTTACGCGCTCAACCTGCTGCACGTTTTTTTCCTGGTCGTCGTTGCCATCTCCGGAACGGCTTACCTGGTGATGGTCTGGTATTCCGGGGCGTTTTCACCGGAAGAACGTCAAGGATTGGTGAGTTTCGTCAAAAAGCGCCTTCCAGCGCGCGCCTGAACACGATACAAGACAGGCGTTTATTCAAGGACAGTAATACATTGAAATGTTTCTGTTTGGGGTTTATCATAAATATCAAAGGGTGCTGTGCCAACAACACGAAATCCTTATCGTCCGATATTCTATCCTGCTGCTAAGCTGCTGTAAGGATAACAGGTGCGAATTTTACTGGCTGTTCACGGTTTCCCCCCCACCCATTACGCCGGCGCGGAGCGTGTCGCGGAGCGCATCGTTAAAGGGCTGGTTGCCAGGGGTCATGATGTCGAAGTGTTCACAGTCGAAAACGTCAGCACGCCCGGCTTTCGGGTCGAAACCACGCCGGAGGATGGCTTCATCATTCACCGGCTGTATTATGACGTTAAAGAGGGCGACACCTTTCAAAACCTGTATAACTATCCCCCCATTGGGGACGCCCTGCGCCGCATCCTGCAAAGACGGCACTTCGACCTGGTTCACTTGATTAGCGGCTACCTGCTCGGCAGCCAGGTGGCGCAGGCGGCCCACGAAGCCGATTTACCCTTCGTCATCACCCTGACCGAATACTGGTTCATGTGTCCGCGCCTGAACCTGATGCACCCGAACGACTCGCTGTGCAGCGGCCCGGAAAACGACAATAAATGCGCCCGCTGCCTGTTTGAAGAAAAGCGGCGCTATCGTATTCCGGCACAAGTCGCGCCCAATTTAATGAACGCCTTCTGGCTGCTCGCCCAACAGGCCCATTTTACGACTACGAAGGCCGAAGCCATCGCCCAGCGCCGGGAAACGCTGCGTAGGACGCTGGAATCCGCCGATCTGGTCATCAGCCCTTCGCGTTTCCTCATAGACAAATTCGCGGAGTTCGGCTTCGACACGCGGCGTTTTGAGCTGATCCGGCACGGCATGAACAAGCCGGCGTTCACCCCGCGCGAACCGGCCCCGTGCGAACCCGGTGAGCTGCGCCTCGGTTACATCGGCCAGATCAAAGCGCACAAAGGCGTTGATCTTATTATCGAGGCTGTGCTTCCTCTCCTCGACGCCGGCGAAAAAATTCGCCTTGATCTGTGGGGGCCGGACGGCGAAGTGCCGGAATATGCGGACAGACTCAAAGAACAGACCGCCGCCTACCCTTCGATACACTGGAACGGGCGCTATGACGGCGCGCGGGTATGGGATATTCTGACGGGGTTCGACGTGTTGATCGTACCGTCACGCTGGTACGAAAACAGCCCGCTGGTGATTCTGGAAGCCATGCATACCGGGCTGCCAGTGATTGCGACTCGGCTGGGCGGCATGGCCGAGATGGTGCAGCACGAAAAAAGCGGCCTGCTGTTCGGGCTTAACAACGCGCCGGATCTGCGCGCGCAGATCGCGCGGCTTCTGCGCGAGCCGGGACTGCTCGACCGGCTGCGCGACGGCGTGCCGCCGGTAAAACAATCCGAACAGGAATTAGAGGAAATTTTCGCCCATTACGCGCGGCTGGTGCGGCAAGAGTCGGACTTTTTAAAGACATGACCTCATAAAATATTGAGGTTCATGGCACTTCAAACTCAAACAACAGCAGGCTGTCATCCTGCACGCGCGCGTCGGCAGGCGTGACCGGCTGCCGCGCCGCGTCCTCCAGGCGGTACAACCCGGCGCGCACCGCATATTCCCCCGCCGCCAGCGCCTCATCAAAAACATAGGTGTCGGCGATCACAGTTTCCGTCCGCCAGAACTGCGTCGGATAGCGGCCGTCCACCGGGCGGTGGTCGCGCTGCGCGGCGATCTGCCCGTCCGCGCCGATCACATGTACGAACACGTGATAATCGTCTTCAAGCGGCTGGTCGGTCTGCCAGTACAGCGTTAGCGATAGGCCATCTTCCGCCTGCTGCTCGGTGTAAGCCAGCAGCGAGATGGCCGCGCCAAAACGCCGGTTCGCGTCCTCGGCCTCCGGCGGCACGACCGCCGACTCAGGCCGGTTCAACACCACGTCAGCAGTCACCGGCGCGGATGTGATGGCCGCATCGTGACGCGCCTGCAAATACACCAGCGCTGGCGTCAGCGGCGGCACGCCTGCCAAGTCGAGCGTCAGCGTAATCGGCGCGCGCACCGGCAGCCCGTCCACGAAAGAAGCCTGCACTTCGACACCGCCGTACACGGTTTGCCCGTCAGGACTAATGACCTGCGCCAGCCAGGAGCGCACGGGGTAGGCGAGGCGCGGCTGCGGGCTGCCGTAGCTGGCGATCACCGTCAGGCTGGTTTCGTCCGCGCCGTAACGGACTTCCGGCTGCATCACGTACAGCGCGCGCGCGTCAGCCATCGCCAGCAGCGATACCGGCTGCGGCGCATCAGCGGCATCCGCCGCGCCCGCCAGAAAGGCGTTTCCGGCCTCGTCCGCACCCCAGGTCACGGCCTGCCGGTAGGCAGCCTCGGCATCGGTTAAGCGCCCGTCCCGCCGCGCCAGTTCGCCTTGCAGCAGATAGTAACTCTGCGCGGCCAGGTTGTCGCTCCAGCGGTCGAGATGCAGCCGCAGTTTGGCCGCCAGCCAGTCGGGGTCGGCGGCCGGCTCTAAAATGGACAGCGCCCGCTCGACCTGTCCCTGCGCCAGCGCCAGCGCCGCCAGCGCCACCACGTCCTGCGGGGCGCGCCGCACTTCCGGGATGCCTTCCAGCCAGGTTTCCGCCGTCATCCAGCGCCCGGCGAACATCAACAGCGCCGCCCGCCGCCGCTGCGCGTCCGGCTGGTCAAAAACCGCCAGCTGCTGCCAGGTATCGGGCGCGGCTTCGGTGACGCCGATGGCCGCGTCCAGGCCCGGTTCATCCAGCAGATACACAAACGCACCGGTCAGCAGCGACCGCGCCGCCAGCACGCGCGCGGTTTCGTCCTCACTCGTTAGCTGCCCCCGCAGCACATCCGCTCCGGCCTCCAGCGACCCGCTCTCCCGCAGCGTATAGGCCAGCGCATCGGCATACAGCGTCACCGCCGGGTAATCGTCGTGCAGCGCCGCCCACAGCGGCAGCGCCTTCGCATCCTCGCCCAGCATCAGATAGCTGAAGGCCAGCCCCAGCCGCGCCCGGTCGTCCGGCTGCTCGGCTAACCGGCGCTCCCAGTCCGCCGTCAGTTCCGCCCAGGCCACATCACCGGGGCGCGCCAGGAAAAAGCCGTCCCGTTCCCAGCGCGGCGCGCCCAGTTCGCCGTAGTGCGCGTTCATGCGCCCGAACAGCGCGTCGGTTTCGTCGGCTTCGATGCCAGGGCGCACGCCAAAAATCAGATACCCCGCCGCCGAACCCAGCGGCTCGAACCGCTCCGGCTGGAGCAAAAGCTGCGGCAGGCGCGTATCGTCCGCCTCCAGGACGAGATGCGTCACGCCGAACTCGGCCAGGAACGCCAGGTCGGTCTCATCCAGCCAGGGCGCGGGCGGGGTGCTTTCGGTCAGAAAACGCCGGTCGCCGGCATAAGCGGTGTTGCGGTTGCGCCGCCCGCCCGTCACCAGTGTGCCGGAAATATCCTCGATCACCAGATTGGCGACATCCACCGGCACGGTCAGCACGCTGGTTCGCGGCAGAACATCCTTCAGCGCGGTGATAAGCCGGTGATGCGCCGGGATGGTGTGGCGCTGCGCCTGCGTCTGGTAATATGCCGCCTGCTGATCGCGCGCGCTGGCCGGGAGAGGGAACGGCTCAAACCACAGCGCCCCCGCCCAGGCCATCATTACCACACTCACAGCCAGCGGCAGGCCGCGCCGCGTCACCGGCAGCGCCCGCTCAAAAGCGCGCGCCACCACGTCGAGCGCCAATCCCAGAATCAGCGGCACGGGCAGCAGGAAGACCGTCAGCAGCAGCCCGACCGTCGCCATGAAGGCATTAACCGCCGCCGTCACACCCGGCACGAACGAGATAACCAGCAGCAGCGCCGTCGTCACGAACACATATCGCGCCGCCAGGCTGCGCCGCCAGCGCACAACTGCCGCCAAACCGAGCAGGATGGTCAGCGTGATGACCGGATGATAGGCCACCGACGCCGGGCTGCGGATGTAGGTCGTGCCGACCAGCGGCACGTCGCGCACGATCAGGAAGGCGGAACTGGCCGCCAGTTCAACGTCTTCATCCTCGATTTCGGAAAGATCGGGCGCGCGGTTATCGCGGGATAGAGTGAAACCATAGCGTGCGTACCGCTGCACAAACGGCACGACCAGCACCAGCAGCAGCGCCGCCGCCAGCGGCAGCAGGTCGCGCAGGTGCTTGCGGGTGGGCAGTGCCAGCCAGCTTAACGCCGCCGTCCCGCCCACCGCCATCAGGTACAGCGTCACGACAATCGGGTGCAGCAGCGCCAGCGCCGTGCCGGTCAGCGCCACCGGCAGCGCGTCCAGCCGCCGCCGGTCACGCAGATAAGTTAATGCCACCAGCAGCGCCAGCGGCAGCATGATCGTCAGCGAAAACTGGCGCAGCGTATTGGTTTGCAGCGCGGTAAAACGCCCCAGCGCGGTATAAGCCGGGGAATACACCAGATTATCCAGTGTCATCAGCGCCACCAGCATCAGCGCGCCCGCGCTGAAGGCGGCTGCCTGCTCGCGCCGCGTCAGTTCGTAGGCCAGCGCGAACACGGCCAGCGGCCCGACCCACACAAACAGTGCGTTCAGGTCGAACCAGCCCAACTGCGCTGCCGGGATGCCGCTTGTCCATATCCAGGCCGCGTGGCTGTACGTCCAGCCATCCGAGTCCATGCGTGTATCGCCATCGAACACCCCCACCTGGCGCGCCCGCAGCGGCAGGCCGTTGGGGAATTCGCCGGGGTTATACGCCAGCCAGTCCGACAGCGAGATGAAAATGGCCTGATCTTCGTAGCCGATGAAACGCGCCCAGCTTAACGAACTGACAAACAGGTTCATCAGGCAGGCCGCCGCCACCAGCAAGTAGAGCGGCAGAGCGCGGCGGCTCAGCCGCCAAGATGGGGACTCCGGCGCGCGGCGCGGCGGGAAAAACACCAGCGCCAGCATGATGAGGTGCAGCGCCAGCAAATAGGCCGGAACCGGCAGCCACAGCAGGCGAAACAACCCGCCCAGGGGGATGGTCAGCCCCAGGCCGGCGGCCAGCGTCCAGGCGAAGCGGCTGATAGGGTGCGGCGTGGACTGGCGTCCCAGCGCCCGTATCAGCAGCCAGCCCGGCAAGTAAAGCTGCACCAGCACCGTGAGGGCCAGCGCGGCAGGGCTGCCGTTGAGCGGCCCGGCTTGCAGCAGCGCGAAGGCCAGCGACAGCACGATCAGAAGGGCATACAGGCTATCCCGCAAGCGGAGGCGGGCCGGCCAGGTAGTTGGCTGGAGAGTTACACGCATGGCGGCGGATTGTAGCCGAAGCCCTCGACCTTCGCCAGTGTATTTTACGCCGCATCAGCCCGCCGCGCGCTGCGGGCGATACTGAATCGCCTCGGCCACGTGCTGCACCTCGATGCGCTCGCTGCCAGATAGGTCGGCAATCGTCCGGCTCAGTTTTAACACCCGATGATAGGCGCGCGCGCTCAACTGCATCCGCCGGACGGACAGTTCGAGAAGCTGCCGCGCCTCCGGCATCAGCACGCAGAACTTTTGAATCTCGCCCACCCGCATATCGGAATTAGCGAACAGCCCCGGCGTATCCCCAAAGCGCCGCCGCTGCCGGTCCCGCGCCGCCTCCACCCGCTCGCGGACGCTGGCCGAACTTTCCCCCCGCCGGTCGCCCATCAGCTTGTCGTATTCAACACGCGGCACATCCACATAAATATCAATCCGGTCGAGCAGCGGACCGGACAACCGGCTTTGATAGCGCGCGATCATGTTCGGTGTGCAGGTGCAGGCTTTCACGGGGTCGCCGTAATAGCCGCAGGGACACGGGTTTTGCGCCATCACCAGCAAAAAATTGGCCGGGAATGTCAAACTGCCCTTCGCCCGGCTGATGGTCACGATTTTATCCTCAATCGGCTGCCGCAGAACTTCCAGCGTTTTGGGGCTGTATTCGGTGCATTCGTCCAGGAACAGCACGCCCCGGTGCGCCAGCGTCACCTCGCCGGGGCGCGGAATGGACCCGCCGCCGATCAATCCGGCCATGCTGATGGTGTGATGCGGGGCGCGGAACGGGCGTGTTTGCACCAGCGGGTGATCGTTTTTGAGTAGGTCGGCCACCGAATAAATACGGGTGATTTCTAGGGCTTCTTCCAGCGTCGGCATGGGCAGAATGCCCGGCAGCGCGCGCGCCAGCAGAGTTTTGCCCGTCCCCGGCGGGCCGCTCATCAGCGTATTGTGATTGCCGCCCGCCGCGATCTCCAGCGCCCGTTTGGCCTGTTCCTGGCCTTTAATGTCCGCGAAGTCCACCACACCATCGTAAGCGGCACTGCCGACCGAAAGCGGCTCGGAAACATAAGCGGGAATGGGGTTCAGCCCGTAAAGATGTTCGACAAGCTGCCCCAGTGTCTCAACCGGGATGATCTCAATCCCGCTCACCAGGCCGGCCTGCGGCGCGTCCTCGGCGGAAACATAAACCCGCTCGAAGCCCTCGCGGTAGGCCGCATACACCAAAGGCATCACGCCCTTCACATGACGCACCCGGCCATCCAGCGAAAGCTCCCCGATGAACAGCGTTCGGCTTAAAGCGTTCAGGGGAATTTGATCGGTCGCCGCCAGCGCGCCCACGCCGATTGCCAGATCGTAGGCCGTGCTGTGTTTCGGCAGGTCTGCTGGCGACAGGTTGACCACATAACCTTTGTTGGGGAATTGTAAACCACTGTTTTTAACCGAGGCTCGAACGCGCTCGCGGCTTTCTTTGACGGCGTTATCCGGCAGCCCCACAATCGTGAAGGAGGGGATTCCCGCGCGCGGGTTAAAATCAACCTCAACATCCACGATATAGCCATCAAGTCCAATCAAAGCGCAGGCATGAACTTTAGCAAGCATGATTTTTCTCGATAAACTCGTCCGCCTGAGAGCAGTATAACGCGCTTTAGGCCGATATTTGCCTTAACCCCCCTCGTCCTTCCAGTTGATGCTGGCCGCCAGCAGCGTTTGCCGATCCACCAGGCCGATGGCGCGCCCGTCGCTGTCCACCACCACCAGCCGCTTACGCCCCTGCCGCAGCAGCAGCGCGACCGCTTCGGTAACGGGCATATCGGGCGGCGCGGTCAGCACATCTTCGGACATCAACTGCCCGGCGGTCGCTTCGCCGCGTATCACGCCGGCTCCCAACACCTTCTCGGCCAGGGCGCGCAGGATATTCGGGCGCGCAGCCGGGCTGACGCGCGCCACGATATCGCCGTCGGTGATAATGCCGATGGGCCGCTCTCGTTCGTCCAGCACGATCACGTGTTTGGCTTCGGATTGCAGCAGCCGTTCCAGAACATCCGTTATGTCGTCGTTGACATGCACCGCCCATACCGGCGCGCGTTTGATCTCCCCAATGGTCTGGCCGGCGTGGGGTACGGGTGCGCGTTCAGGCTGGCCTTCGCCAGCGCCGACCACCGACCGCAGCACATCCAGACGGCTGACCATGCCGACCAACCGGCCCTCATGATTCACCACCGGCAGCCGCTTCAGCCCGTGTTGGAGCAGCTTTTGCACAATATGGCCGAGCGCCTCATCATCCCGGGCGATCACTGCCGGCGCGGTCATGATGTCAACGGCGGTTTTTTCCCGGCGAATGCCGTCCAGAAACGCCTGTAAATCCTCCGCCTCCAGCCGCTCGCCGACGGCCAAGCGGGCCGGCATTCCGGCATGGCGGAGCAGATCGCTGCTGGTAACAATGCCGATCACTTTCTGATTTTCATCTACCACTGGCACGGCTTTGAACATTTTCCCCAGCAGCAGCTCAGCAATCTGCCGCGCCGAAGTATCCGGGCCGACGGCTGTCACCTGGCGGGTCATAATTTCGCTCACCGGGCGATCCGCAGGTAGCGGCTGCAGGTAGCGGTGGCTGTATTTGATGATTTCAACATCTTCGACGGTCATCAGCCCCTCGCGCACCATCGGCGCAACCAGCGCCAGCGCCCGTTCGATGTTGGCCGGGGTATCCACCACCGAAATGATGATCGGTAAATCCATCGAAAGCGCCTCGATAGCCTGGGTGCGAATGCGGCTGTGCGCGCCGAACCCGGCGACGGCGCGCGTGACGGTCGCACCGGCGATTTCGGCCTTCCGCAGCGTTTCGAGGATGCTCATATAAAGCGAGCGTCCCCGCCAGGTATCGCTTTCACCCAGGTAAATCATCAAACGCCTGGCCTGAATGGGTGTTTTCATCAGTTCACCATCCTTAAAGCAGCGCGCTACAGCCGCGCGCCCAGGGTCAAGCCGACCAGCGCCCCCAGGATGCAGACCAGGGTCGTACCGGCGATATTTTGCAGCGCCCCCAGCCAGTTGCCGGACTGAAACAGCATCACGCTCTCAACCGAGAAGGTCGAGTAGGTGGTATAAGCGCCGAAAAAACCGACCGCCACCAGCAGGCGCAGGCGCGGGTCTATGGCGGGGCGGCTGGACAGCCAGCCCACAAACACCGCCAGCAGCAGCGAGCCGGTGAAATTAATCACCAGCGTCCCCCAGGGAAAAGCTGCGCCGAACCGTTCCGCCGCCCAGACGGAAACGGCGTAACGCAGGTTCGCGCCGATAAAACCGCCGATGCCGATCAACAGCAGAGTTTCCATGTATCGCCTCATCGTTATGCTTGCGCGCGGGCGCGAAGTGGCATAACACGCCTGATGATGCGCGCGTCACTGCCCCTCATCACAGGCCATCCGGCTTTGCAGTTCGGCGTAGGTCGGCGCTGCCGTCGCCCCGCCGACTGCCGTCACCGACAGCCCGCCGCAGATATTCCCGTACCGAAGGCAGGTCTCCAGCGGTTGTTTTTCGACCACATGCCCCAGCAGAAAACCGGCGTTAAAACAATCGCCCGCCCCGGTGGTATCCACGACTTCCCCGGCGCATACCGACGGCGCGTGCAAAACCTGGCCGTCGCGCCCCACCCACGCGCCGTTCGCGCCGTCTTTTACCACTACCATGCCCACATGCTCCATCAGAACCCGGACGGCGGTTTCGGTATCGCAAGCGCCGGTCAGCAGTCTGGCTTCGCGGGCGTTCGGCATGAAGATATCCACCAGCGGCAGCAGTTCGCGGCACGTACACGACTCGTACAGGTACGGCCCGTCCTGACAGTCCATCGAAATCGTCCGCCCCAGGGCGCGCACTTTTTCCGAAATCGGACGCAGCGCCTCACCGGGCAGCAGCCCGCCCAGATGCAGATGTTGGAACGTACACCGGTCTATGCTCGACAGCCAGTATTCCCGCTGGCCTTCGGGTCTGGGATCGGCATAGGTGATGAAGGCGCGCTCACCCTGGAACGGTACGGAAGTCGTGACCAGACGGTAAGGCTGGTCTAACATCCGGCACAGCGCCAGGTTAATCCCTTCATGCGCGGCCAGATCGTAAACGAATTTGCTGTAATAATCGCTGCCAAAATCCGCCGGCCAGCCCACCTGCACGCCCAGGCGCGTCAGCGCCGCCGCCGTGATGAACATCGCGCCGCCGGTGGTCGTCAGCTCCGAGGCGTAGATTTCGCGCCCAAGTGACGGAAATTCCGGCATTCCCGTAAAAATCTGGTCGAAAAAATAATTCCCCAGCAGAAGGATGTCGCATTCAATAAGGCTCATTGGCGGTTGCTCCGGCGGCGCTTTCCTGAATTCATCTGCCCATCCATTCTAGCACAAGCCCCGGCATTGTAACGCGGTTTATATTCGAACGCGCCGCAAAATCCAGCTTGACAAATCGAACACTTGTTCTTATAATAGAATTTATGGAAATTCACCGCAAACCCGATACGCTGGAAAAACTCAACATCCTGGGGGATGTCACCCGTTTTGAACCGGCGGGAGATCGCCCCTCTGCCGAAGCGGCTGCCACCGACCGGCTGCCGTGTATCACGCACGTCGCCACGCCTTCCGGCCCGAAGCCGGTGATGAAAGCGATGATGACAACCGCCTGCGAGCGCAACTGTTATTACTGCCCGTTCCGGGCCGGTCGCGGCAGGATGCAGCGCATCACCTTTAAACCGGATGAGATGGCCGACAGCTTCGACCGCGTGCAGCGTTCCGGTATGGCGGACGGCATTTTTCTGTCATCGGGCGTCATCCGGGGCGGTATCACCACCCAGGACAAAATCATTGACGCGGTGGAGATCATCCGCCGGCGCTACAGCTACCGGGGTTACATCCACCTGAAGATCATGCCCGGCGCGGAATATGACCAGATTCGCCGCGCCATGCAGCTTGCCGACCGGGTATCCATCAACCTGGAAGGCCCGACCGACGAGCGCGTGGCTGCCCTCGCCCCCGGCAAAAATCTGGCGGCAGAACTGCTGGAACGCCTGCTGTGGGCCGGCCAGCTCCGGCGGCAGGGTTTGCGCGCCAGCGTCGTCACGCAGTTTGTGGTCGGCGCGGTCGGGGATACCGACCTGGAAATGTTGAGCATCAGCGAAAAGCTCTACCGGCAGGTTGGGCTGGCGCGAGCCTATTATTCCGGCTTTAACCCGGTGGTGGATACACCGTTTGAAAACCTGACCCCCACCCTACCCCAACGCGAAACGCGGCTTTACCAAGCCAGCTTTTTGCTGCGCGATTACGGCTGGGGGCTGGAAGACCTGCCCTTTGAGACCGGCGGCAACCTGCGCCTGGATGTTGACCCCAAACGCGCCTGGGCGGACGAACACCTGCGCCGCGCCCCGCTGGACGTAATGCGCGCCGAACGCGCCGAACTGCTGCGGATTCCCGGCATCGGCCCCAAAGGGGCGGACGCCATCCTGAAAGCGCGGCGGCGTGGGCGGCTGACCGACCTGGCGCACCTGCGCGCCATCGGCATCCGCGCCCCGGAACAGGCCGCGCCCTACATCCTGCTGGATGGCCGCCAGCCGCCCCGGCAGTTATCATTGTTTTCGTTTTGAAAATTACGCTTGCTCACGCCCATAAGGATTTCGCTGATGGCCGTCCGAACCCTTACACCGACCACCGCTCGCCGCCTGGCGATTGCGCGCCAGCACCTTGCCGGCCCGCTGCCAGAGCCGGCGCGAATACTGGATGTGATCCGCGACCTGGGCTGCCTTCAGCTTGACCCGACCAGCGCCGTCGCCCGCAGCCACCTGCTGGTGCTGTGGAGCCGTTTTGGAAACTACGACCGGGCGCTGCTGGACAAACTGCTGTGGCAGGATCGCGCCCTGTTTGAATACTGGGCGCACGCCGCCTCCATCGTCCTCACCGAAGATTTCCCCATCCATGCCGACATGATGCACCACTATCGCCAGGGCGAGTCGGCCTGGAGCGCCCGCGTAAGCGAATGGATCAAACAGAACGCCGAACTCCGCGACCACATCCTCGAACAACTGGCCTGCTGCGGCCCGCTGTCTTCCAAAGACTTCGATGATAAGTCTATCGCGCCCTGGCATTCAATGGGCTGGACGAGCGGGCGGAACATCAGCCGTATGCTGGATTTTCTGTGGGTGGAGGGCAAAATCCTGGTTAAAGAACGCCGGGGCAATACCCGCTACTGGGACATCGCCGACCGCTGCCTGCCGGACTGGACGCCGCGCGAAACGCTGTCCGGGCGTGAAGTCGTGCGCCGCGCGGCACAGCGTGCCATCCGCGCCCTCGGCCTGGCCCGCGCCGCGCACATCAAACAGCACTTCACGCGCAACCAGTATCCCGAACTTCAGAGCGTCCTAGACGAACTGGAAACCGAAGGCCGCATCCAGCGAGTGAAAGTGGCCGACAACGGCAAAAGCTGGCCGGGCGTCTGGTATATCCACAGCGAAGACCTGCCCCAACTCGACCGCCTGGAAGCCGGGGACTGGCAGCCGCGCACCACCCTGCTTTCGCCGTTCGACAACCTGATCGCCGACCGCGCCCGCACCCGGCTGATGTTCGATTTTGAATACACCATCGAAATTTACGTGCCGAAGGATAAACGCAAATTTGGCTATTTCGTGCTGCCCATCCTCTCCGGCGACCGGCTGATCGGGCGCATTGACCCACTGATGGATCGAAAAGCCGGCGTGCTGAACATCCAGGCGGTTTACGCCGAACCAGACGCACCGGGGGATACCGAAACCGCCCGCGCCATCGCCCATGCCATCGAAGATTTAGAGTTTATCCGTAAACCCACCAGACAGTGGGCTTAGAGTTTATCCGCAAACCCACCAGACAGT
>JAPKMO010000055.1 GCA_026645945.1 Anaerolineae bacterium | reverse complement strand
CATAGACTTAGCGTTTATCCGTAAACCCACCAGATAGTGGGCTTAAGCCCACTGTTCTGCTATCACATCAATCGGTTTACGGATAGATACTTAAGCCGGCCCACTTCGGGCTTATTCTTTTCCGTTTATCCATGAGACTATCTTGAAAAGGGATTGATCCCCGTCACGAGAATTTTTCGGCCAGGGCGCGCTGCGGGAACACAAACCGGTCGAGCGAGCGCGTGCCGCGTTCCAGCGCGCCCCGGTTGGCGCGTTCAAAATCGGCGTGCAGGTCGCGCACCAAGTTAATCTGCGCCGTCGAAGGCTCCAGCATGAACATCACCAGCGTCACGGCGCGGTCGCCCAGCGCCAGTACCAGCCAGTTGCCGCTGCCCATGTCTCTGCGCGCCAGGCCAGTTTTGGGCCGGTTTTTCATGCCCCACAGCGACTTTAACACCTGCCCGATTTTCGCCATGTCCGGCTGCTGCCGCCCGCCTATCATCAGCGGCGTGGGGATGTCGTGCTGAAAAACCAGGTAAAATAACAGGCGCGCCTCAAAATGCTCGCGCAAAAACGAGGTGTGTCCGGGCGCGGCGGCCTGCTTCCAGGCTTCGTTCTGGGGGTTGCGCTCGATCAGCCGCTCGACAATCGCGCGCTGTTCGCTGTAGCGGCCATAAATGGCGTTAAACTGCGCCCGGTTGATTTTGCCCTGGGCGAATTCGTTGGCGACTTTTTCCATTTTCTGGCGCAGACTTTCCAGAACCGCCTGCGGGTTCTCCAGCGGCGGTTCGGGCGTGGGGGCGGCTTCCGGCGGCGGTTCGGGCGTGGGGGCGGCTTCCGGCGGCGGTTCGGGCATGGGGACAGCGGGACGAATGGGCGACCGGAGGGTGTTCGCTTCCGCGTTTGAGTCGTCTGGCGGGTTGGTGCGTTTGGAATCGCTCACGGTAAACTCTTGTTTATACAGAGCATTTGATTTTATCCTATCACACAATTGAACCCGGAGAAAATTAGGTTTCGCCAGGGTTGAAGGATGTTTAGCTCATGATTCACTGCGGCCTTTATTTTACCGATGTTCATATCCGGCAGGCGCGCCGGCACCGCGCCCGCGAACCGCAAAAAAGTGCCTGGGATTTTTTGCTGGAACAGGAACAAACCGGCGCGCCGGCAGCCATCCAGTGGGGCGGGCTGCGCTATCGTTTTGACGGCGACGAAGCGGCGGGGGAACGGGCGGCGCTGGCGCTGATGGAAGCCGAACCGCCGGCAGAAGCCGCCGCCCCATTGGAAGCCATGCGGGCGGCGCTCGTCCAGGCGCAGAACTTCGAGATGCTCCGCGACCACCCGGCCAGCACACCGGCGCGGCGGTCGCGCTGGATGGAATCTTTCGCGGAGCAGGTGATGGCGTTTGACCGGGCGGCGAGCAGTCTGAGTCCGCTCGAAAGCCTGTGGTCAGGCACGCTGCATCTGGCCGCGGGCATCGTGCTAGAGCGCGAGGACTGGTTTAACCAGGGCGTGGAGAACTGCCGCCGGACAATAGACGAGGCCGTTCGCCCGGAGGGCTATCTGCCGCAGGCCGTCGAAGGACGGGACGGCGGCAGCCTGTACCGGCAGATTCTTTCGACGCAGGCGCTGGCGCTGTCGGCGGAAATGGCCGCGCACGCCGGTTTCGATCTGTGGGCTTATGCCGCGCGCGGCGTATCGGTCAAAACAGCCTGCGCCTACCTGCTGTATTATTATTATTACCCTGAAAAGTGGCGCTGGGACGATGGTATGGAGGCAGAAGCGCCGCGTTGGTTCCGGCAGCACGCCGGCTTCTGGGAGATGCTCAACCACCGCGCGCCGTTGAAAAACGCCAGCCTGATGCTGGACGAACTGAGGCCGGTTTATGACCCGGCAGGGGGCGGCCTGACCACGCTTTCGCACGGGTCGGCGGCGCGGCGCGGGCTGTTCGGTTAATTCCACTCCAGCGGATAAGACGCGAAAAAGGTCGTGCCGTCCGTTTGGGAGGTTTTAAACCAGACCCGCCCCCTCAAATATCGCTCGCTTAAAAACTTCATGCTGTACGTACCCAACCCCCGGCCCGCGCCTTTGGTGGAGTACGAACGCTGGAAAATCTGAAGCTGAATCGGGCGCGGTATGAAGGTCGGGTTATGCACCGAAAACGTCACTTCCCTGGCATCGGCGGAACACGAAAGCATGACCGTGCCGCCCGGTGGGGTGGCTTCCAGGGCGTTTTTTAGCATGTTGCCCAATACGCGCTGGAACAGCACCGGGTCGGTGGTGAACCAGACATCGCGCGCGTCCGGCGCGATTTCGATAGACCGCTCGCGGCTGACGTTATGATTGATATAGTAAGTGTGAATTTCTTGCAGCGCTTTAAGCGAACGGGTGGGGAAGGGGTGAAGGTCGAGTTCGTTGTTTTCCGCCGCCGCCAGCGCCTTCTGGGCGTTGATTTCTTCGATCAGCCGGTGGGTCAGCTCGCGGAACTGAGACTTGATTTCTTCCAGGTCTTCCGGTGTGGCGTCTTGCAGCAGGTCGGCAAAACCCTTTAATACGCCGGCAGTATTTAGGATGTCGTGGAAAAAGATGCGTTCCAGGGCCCGCCGCCGTTTTTCGTTGCTGATGTCCTTAATGGTGAAGACCAAATAATCTTCGCCATCCAGCCGAAAAGGCGTGGCCCACACGCGCAAATCCAGCGCGTCGCCGTTTTCCTGCGTGATGCGGCATTCTTCCACCGTCTGCTGCCCGCGCAAGCCCGACATAATGGCTTTGGCCGCGCCGCAGGTTTTGCAGAACTCGGCGGTGCCGCATCCGTCCGGCGCATGGCTGGCGTGCGCGCAGTGCAGGGCTTCGCCGGGGCGCAGGCCGTTGATGAAATCGCTGTCTTTCAGACCTATGAATTGGGTGATGGTCTGGTTGGCGAAAACGATCTGGCGCTGCTGATTGACGATCAAAAAAATATCCGGCACGGCATCCAGCAGCGTGGATAGCAAGGGATGCTGGCGGAATACTGCGGACTGTTCCTGAATGATTTCTTGCGGCGCGCGCTCCGTCGGGGCGAAGTGCGTTGGCAAACGAGCGTTCATGATTTTTGCCCCCTGATTTTGAACATTAAAACGCATTTATCTTCTATTATCAAGATATTCCGATTCGTGCAACCTTGAGATTCGCGTCCATGTTTACAAGGAGCGTAAGGTGAAAGCAGGCAAAATTCGACCGCTGGCGATCTGTGTGTTCCGGCATGGCGACCGCATCCTAGCCGCCAGGGGGTACGATGCGGTCAAAAAGCAGACATATTATCGCCCCCTGGGCGGGCGCATCGAGTTTGGCGAAACCGGCGCGCAAACCGTAGCGCGGGAGATACAGGAGGAAATCGGCGCGGCGGTTAAAGACCTGCGCTACCTGGTGACGCTGGAGAACATCTTCGTTTACAACGGCCAGCCGGGACACGAAATTGTGCTGGTGTACGACGGCACTTTCGTGGATGAGTCGCTGTACGAACGCGACTGCATCGAAGGTTACGAAGATGACGACCAGCCGCCTTTTGAAGCCTACTGGAAAAGCCTGGACGAATTTCGCGGCGAAGGCGCGCCGCCGCTCTACCCGGACGGCCTGCTGGAAAGTTTAACGTGAGCCGCGTCCGGGGCGTTTTTTCGCCAGCAGCCCCCGGTAGAGGCCGTCCATATCCTGAACCAGGCGATCAATGCTGTAGCGGTCGAGCATCACCCGCTGCGCTTCGCCGGTATCCGGCGGATGGCGGAGCGCCTCCAGGATGCCGTTCGCCAGGGCAGCGGCGCTACCAGGTTCGACCAGCGTCCCCAGCCGCCCGCCGTCGAGCAGGTCGGGCAGGCCGCCGACGGCGGTTGCCACCACCGGGCAGCCGGCGGCCAGAGCTTCGATGACCGGAACGGGCGTGCCTTCGTTCCGGCTGCTGATGACCAGCGCGTCGAGGTCGCTGTAAAGGGCCGCCAGTTCGCGCTGCCAGCCGGTCAGTATCACCGTTTCGCGCAGGCCGAGTTCGGCGGCGCGTGTTTCGATCTGGGGACGCATCTCGCCGTCGCCGACGATGGCAAACCGCGCCGCCGGGAGCGCTTCGCGGACGCGCGCCGCCGCTTCCAGGAACAAGGCCTGATTTTTGATAGCCGTGATCCGCCCCACCATGCCGATCAGCGGGACATCCGGGGGGATGTCCCAGGCTGCGCGGAAGTCTCCCAACCGGCGGGGCGTCAGCGCGAACTGCTCCAGGTCAAGCCCCAGCGGCAGCACGGTGATCTGTTTTTTGCGCGCGATGCGGTACTGTTCGGCCAGCTCGCGCCGCAGCCCATCGGTCAGTGTGATGAGCGTGTCCGACCAGCCGGCAGCCAGCCGCTCTAGGCGGATGAAACCCTGGGACAGCAGGGGATTAAAAAAGCCGCGAAAAACGTGGCCGTGAAAGGTATGGATGATGACCGGCACGCCGGCCTGCCGGGCCGCCAGCCGCCCAATGAAACCGGCCTTGGAGGTGTGGGTATGAACGATGTCCGGCTGGAAGTCCTGGATGAGCCGCTGCAGCTTACGCAGGGTGGTCAGGTCGTGGCGAGGATGCAGCGAACGCCCCAGTTCCGGTATCCACACCGGCTCGACGCCAAGCTGTTTGGCATAATAGCGCATATCGCCCTCGCCGGGGTCGGGCGTGCCGCACACCAACAGGCTTTGATAATCCGGCGGACCAAAACGCGCCGCCAGCAGCGTCACATAGCGGGACGGGCCGCTGATGTTCAGCCGTGTGATGATGTTCATTACCCGGATGGGGCGGCGCGCCTCGCTCATGGTTCGACCTGGAGGCCGTAAGCCTGCATCGCCTCGACGTAAGTCGTCCAGGCGGTTTCGGTCAGGGCAGCGACGGCGGCCAGATCGTTCTCGGTTGGGGCCGGTTTAGACCTGATCGTTTCGATGGCGCGTTCGATGTTCATAACGGCCATTGTCACCTGCCCCAGATGGCGCACCAGCGCCGCGCCGCCGAAGCGTTTTTCGCTGCGCCGCCAGACCTGGTAGGCCAGCCAGAACGTGACCAGCAGCCCGACTATGTAAAGTGTGCCGCTGAGGGGCGAGCCGGGCAGCAGGCGCTCGATGAGCTGGCGCAGAAAGATATTAAGCGCACTTAATACGGCCAGCGCCAGCACCGGCAGGGCGAAGGTTTTCACCAGTACGGCCAGCAGCGGCAGGGTCAGCCGCCGCGAATTACGTTTGATGGCTTCGACCAGCCGCCGTTCGTTTTGCAGGGCTTCATCCAGATCGCGCATACAGCTCCTCATAAAGCGCCGCCGTTTCATCGGCCATGCGCGCCGCGTTGAAAAACGATTCCAGGCGGTCGCGCGCCAGCAGCCCCAGGTGGTGGCGCAGGGGCGCATCGGCCAGCAGCGTTCGCAGCGCGTCGGCCAGTTTATCGGCGCTGCGGGGTGGGGCCAGCAGGCCGGTTTCGCCATCCACGATAATTTCCGGGATGGCGCTGGCGGCGCTGCCGATCACCGGCGTCTGCTGCGCCATCGCTTCCAAGATCACCAGCCCGAAACCTTCCCACAGGCTGGGGACGAGCAGCACGTCCAGCGCGGCCATCAGGCGCGGGGTATCGTCGCGCCAGCCCAGGAAGTGTACCCGCTCCCCCAGCGGCGCCGCCAGCGCCCGCAGTTCTGTTTCCAGCGGGCCTTGCCCGGCGATCAGCAGGTGCGCCTGGGGGAAATCCGCCGTGATCTGCAAAAAGGCTTCCAGCCCATAACGCACGCCTTTCTGCTCCACCAGCCGGCAGACGATGCCGACCAGCAGGCTGTCCGGCGGCAGGCCGTGTTCGCCCAGGATGTCCCGCCGGGCGGCGGCCCGGTCGAGCGGCGGGCCGGCTTCCAGGCCGTAATAAATGCGGCGCAGCTTGTGGGGCGGCGCGCCCTCCACCTCGATGCTGAAATGCGCGATGGAGTCGGAAATCGGGATGCCGGCATCCATCATGCGCCACAGAACGCGGTTGAGCAGCTTCACCGGCAGGCGGCGGCGGAAAGCGTCGTCGTTGTGGCGGCTGCTGACGACCACACGAACGCCCGCCAGCCGCGCCGCCAGCCCGCCGAATAGGTCGGCATGAATAAGGTGGGTATGCACAATGTCTGGCCGCAGCGCCTGCAAAACCACACGCAGGCGCAGCAGCAGCCCGGCGTCGAAATCGCCGCGCACCGGCAGCCGCTCGACCGGAATCTGCCGCGTCTGGAGCTGCGCCGCGTAGCCGTCCATCGGTTTATCCGGCTCGACCAGCACGATCAGGCGCGCATCGTACCGGCGGGCGCGCAGCCCGGCCAGCAGCGCCAGCAGGTGGCTTTCCGCCCCCGCCACGCGGGTCGCCTTGATGATATGCACGACGCGCATCCGGCTTATGCTCCGTTCTGATACCAGGCGACCGCGCGTGCCAGCCCGTCATCAAAGTCTACGATGGGTTGGTAGCCCAGTAGCCGCTGCGCTTTTTCGATGCCGGCGCGGGAATGTTTGATGTCGCCGGGGCGCTCCGGGGCGAACACCGGCTCAAAATTCGTGCCGAGGATGGCATTGATGCGCGCCACCAGTTCTATCAGGGTGATGCGCCCGCCGGTCGCCAGGTTCATCACCTGCCCAGCGGCATCCGGCGCGCGGGCGGCCAGCAGGTTGCCATGCACCACGTTGTTAATGTAGGTGAAATCGCGCGATTGGTGGCCGTCGCCGTAGATGGTTGGCCGCCGGCCATCCAGCATGGAGGTGATGAACAGCGGAATCACCGCCGCGTACTGCGAGGTCGGGTCCTGGCGCGGGCCAAAGACGTTGAAGTAACGCAGGCAGACCGTCTCCAGGCCGTAAACCTGGGTGAACGCCTGGCAGTAGTATTCGCCGGCCAGCTTGGCCGCGCCGTAGGGCGACATGGGGTGAGGTGGCAGGTCTTCGGTTTTATAATCGCCGGGGATGTCGCCGTAAGCCGACGACGAGGCCGCGTAAACCACGCGCTTCACCCCGGCGTCCCGCGCAGCGACCAGCACATTGAGCGTGCCGGTGACGTTGTACTCGTGGGTGAGCAGCGGGTCGCTGATGCTGCGCGGAACCGACGGCAGCGCCGCCATGTGAAAGACGTAATCCACGCCTTCAAACAGCGGCGGCAGCGCGGCAGCGTCGGTGATGCTGATCGCGTGGAATGTCAGGCGGCCTTCCAGGTGGGCCAGGTTTTCGCGCCGCCCGGTGGCGAGGTTGTCCACCACCCGCACCTGATGGCCGTCGTTCACCAGCCGTTCCGCCATATGCGAGCCGATGAAACCCGCGCCGCCGGTGATGAGATAGGTTTCTGCCATGCTGTGTCCCTTGAGTGTCTATCGGTAGATCGCGCTAACGGTTCAATTGAAACCTGCGCCGGACGATCATCATCACCACGAATAACAGGCCAAGCAGGGCCAGATTAGCTAAACCCACCCCCAACGCCACGTCCGGCGGCGCGGCGCTGACGACCAGCGCCATCAGGCCGAAGTAGGCACACGCGCCGTACAGGATGAGCAGCGTCTGGCGCTGGCTCAGGCCCAGGCTCATCAGCCGGTGCGAGGTATGGTCTTTGCCGGCCTGCGCGGGCGAGCGGCCTTCCACCAGCCGGGTGACAACGACCAGCGTAATATCAAACAGCGGCAGCGCCAGCGCCAGCAGCGGAACCATCCAGGTGATGCCGACCGGCAGGTCGCTGAACCGCAGCTTGATGCCCAGCACGGCCAGCACGAACCCCAGCACCAGCGCGCCCATGTCGCCCATGAAGATGCTGGACGGGTTGAAGTTATAGATTAGAAAACCCACCGCGCTGCCCAGCAGAGCCGCCGCCAGGCTGCTGACCAGCGTCAAACCCTGCGTGAGCGCGATGACCAGGAAAAACGCGGCGCAGATGGCCGAAAAACCCGCCGTCAGGCCGTCCATGTTATCCATAAAATTGGTGGCGTTGGTCACGGTCAGCACCCACAGAACCGTCAGCGGGATGTCCACCAGCGGCGTATTGAACAGGCGAATCTGGATGCCGACGGTGACCAACGCCAGCGCCGCCAGCGTCATCGCCAGCAGCCGGATGCGGATTCCCAGATTATAACGGTCGTCCATCAGGCCGACCAGCGCCAGAAAAGCCGCGCCCGCCAGCACCGCGCCGAACTCCGCCATGTGCTGCGGCGGGCTGAACAGCAGCAGCGACAGCGCCAGCGCCGCGTAAATCGCCAGGCCGCCCATCAGGGGTTTGTGGTCAAGGTGAATTTTGCGCTGGTTGGGTTTGTCCACCACGCCCAGACGCATAGCGACCTGGCGCGACAGGGGCGTTAAACCCAGCGACGCCGCAAAGCCGAACATCAGTATCGGCACAAATTGGAGGGCATCCATAAACTTTTCCCGCCTTTCCCCGGCCAGTATACCCTAAAAGCAGCAGCGGATTAAGGCGCAAACGGCGCGCCCGGCGGTTGAAAAGTAAAGCGCATCTAATAAAGGTGTTACCGATTGTCAAAACAGCCCTTCTGCGCCTAAGATGAAACTGCAAACCAGAAAAAGGAATGCTGAAAGGCATGACCGATCTGCAAATGGTACGCGATCAGGTACGCCGGGTGCTGCTTGTCACGCTGGCGCTGAATATTGTGGTGGCCGTTAGTAAAATTATCATCGGCCTGACGAGCGGCGTGCTGGCGATCACCGCCGACGGCTTTCATTCGATGGTGGACGGCTCCTCGAACGTGGTGGCACTGGTGGCTAACCGGCTGGCCGCGCGCCCGCCGGACGACGACCATCCCTACGGTCACCGCCGCTTCGAGACGATTGCCGCCTTGGGCATCGGCCTGTTTCTGCTGGTTACGGCCTGGGAGATCATCAGCGGGGCGGTGGAGCGCCTGCAAGGCCGCGCAGAAACGCCGGAAATCACGCCGCTGACTTTCGCCGTGATGATCGGCACGCTGGTGGTGAACCTGTTCGTCACCACTTACGAGGCGCGCGCCGGTCGGCGGCTGAAGTCCGAACTGCTGATTGCCGACGCCGCCCATACCCGTACCGACGTGTTCGTGACCGTTTCGGTCATCGCCAGCATGGTTTTTGTCGTCAGTCTGGGCTGGCTGTGGGCCGATACCGCCGCTGCGCTGGTGATTGTTGTGCTTATCCTCAAGTCGGCCTGGGAAATTTTGCGCCGCACCAGCGGGGTGCTGGTGGATACTGCGCCGTATGCCCCGCAGCAGATTACCGCCTGGGTGGAAGATGTGCCGTCGGTGGAGCGCGTGCTGCGCGCCCGCAGCCGGGGGCCTGCTGACGCCGCCTATATTGACGTGGACGTGCAGGTCGCGCCGGAGATGACCGCCAACCAGACAGCAGCCATCGCAGCGGCCATCCGCGACCGGCTAAACCGCGAAATCGAGGGTATAACCGAGGTGGAGGTACATTTTGCGCCGCGCGCGGGCGGCGAGCCGGATTACGCGCTGTCGGCGCGCGCGCAGGCCGATGCCCTGGGGCTTGCCACCCACGAGGTGCGCGTAAGCGACGGCGCGCAGGGCAAGGTGCTGGAAATGCATGTCGAAGTCCCGCCGGGGCAAACGCTGGTGGAGGCGCACGAGCGCGTCAGCCAGCTGGAGCGGAATATCCAGGCCAGCCTGGGCGGCGTGGTCGAGGTGGTCACGCATATCGAACCGGCGCTGAGGGAAAGCCAACCCGAAGCAGGTGACGAACATACGGCGCGCTGCGAGCAGATCGCCTACCGCGCCCGGCAGCTTTTGCAGGTGCGTTTTCCCGGCCCAGACTGGCACGAATTACGCGCCCAGCCGTTCGATGCCGATGGGTTCAACTTGACCATGCACGTCACACTGCCGCCCGATACGTCGGTGGAGGACGCGCACACCCTGGCCGAGCAGGCCGAACTAATGCTGCGTTCGGCGCTACCACATTTAAGGCGTGTGACGATTCATACCGAACCGCCCGACCCGCCTGATAGACAGTGAGGCTTTAGCCCACTGCTGGCTTTAGCCCGCTGTCCACTCAGGATCAAGTACAGTTTAATGGGTTTATAGATTTCCCCCGCCAGAACAGAAGGGCGATCACACCGGATCGCCCCTACAGACGAAAATGGCGTTTCAGCGGCAGACGTTTATTCCTGCACCACCAGCACCGTCACCATGCCGAACATGCCATGCCGCGACTCGGCGTGGGTGAGGATATGGCAGTGGAAAGCCCACAGTCCCGGCTCGGTGCAGTCCACCAGCACGTCGTACCGTTCGCCGGGGGCGATGTTGAGCGTGTCCACCATGTACGGCACAGGCAGGTTCCAGCCGTCTTTGGCGAACACCAACTGCGGGATGCCATGCAGGTGCATGGGGTGAATCATGAAGCCTTCGTTCATGTAACGAATGCGTATCTTCTGTCCCAGTTTAGCGATGATGGGCTGCGTGTAGGGGAAGGATTTGCCGTTGAGCGTAAAACCCATGGTGGTATCGTTTAAGATCAGGTTGTAATCGGCGTCCACCGCCGGCTCGCGGGATTTATCCTTCGGCTCGATGATGAAGGGAGCCAGCATCCCGCTGCTGACCTGCTCGGCGGCGTTATGGTGCGAATGATACATATGTGAGCCGGGGTTTTTGGCGACGAATTCATAGACGAACGTTTCACCCGTTTTGATAGGCGGCTGGTTGACGTAGGTCACGCCGTCCATGCTGTTGGGTACGATGACGCCGTGCCAGTGGATAGAGGTGCTTTGCGCCATCTCGTTTTTGACGACGACGCGCACCTGGTCGCCTTCGGTGACGCGAATTTCCGGCCCTGGAACGGTGCCGTTGTAGGTCATGGCCGGGAAGACCGTTCCGGGGTCGGTTTCCCATTGAACATCCTGGCAGGTGATGTTAAACACCTTCACATCACCGTCCATCTCCGGTTCCAGCCGGTTGTTCCAGAAGGTCGGGTCTTTGCCGATGTAATCGAGGAAGATTTTCACCACTTCATCGTGCAGACGATCCATCTCGTCGTTGGTTTGTGCCAGCGGCGCGCGAAGCGGGGACATATGCGCATCCGACAGGGGCGCAGCCTGGCCGGGGGACATCACGCCCTTGTTGACGATGGCCGCCGCACCGACGCTGCCCGCGCCGATGCCCAGCATTTTCAAAAACCCTCTACGTCCGATTCGATTGCTCATCGCAGAATGCTCCTAATAAAAAAAACAGGTCAACCTTAGTTGCATTTTGGGGTGATTGAAATTCCCCTTGAGCCACATCTCAACAGCTTACAGAATCTTACACTCGTGACGAAAGGAACAAATGTCATCTTGTTTAAGTACAGTTGACACTTGTTATTCCAGGATAAGCTGTTCATAATACCAAGTCGCCACTTTAAACACAACAGCGGCGTTTTTTGTTTTTTATTTACGACAACAGGGTAGCGATTTTTATGGAACAACGACCCGATTCGGAAACCATGCCGATTGTACCGCTGCTGATCTTTTTTGGCGTTATGGGGCTGCTGCTGGCCGGGCTGCTGGTTTCCCAGGCCGGCATCCGGCGCGAAAGCCGGCCCCCCGCCGAACCGACATCCCCGCCGGAGACGACCGCCGAAACCACACCCGAACCGACCGCCGAAACCGCAGCGGTGGCAACCTGGAATCTCGACCCACAGCGCGTGGCCGCCGGTGAACAGATTTTTCACAGCCTTTGTATGGCCTGTCATGGTTTCGACGCTAAGGGCATCGTTGGTCTGGGCAAAACCCTGATCGGCAGCGAATTTGCCAACAGCCTGACCGATGACGAACTGGTGCAGTTTATCATCGTTGGCCGCGAAGTGCGCGACCCGCTCAATACAACCGGGGTCGCCATGCCCGCGCGCGGTGGCAACCCCGGCCTGACCGACGAGCAGCTGGGCGATGTGGTGGCTTATATCCGCAGCCTGAACGTCGCTGCCGGTTTCGAGCCGCTTCCGTCCACGGGCGCATTTGTCGCCGCCGCGCCGACGCCTGTGCCGCCCGCGCCGACACCTTCCGGCCCGACGCCTGTACCGACCGAGTTTGTCATACCCTCGCTGCCGGACGAGGCGGCGGTCGCGCTCATCCCCACCTCGGTCAGCGCATCCGGCGCAGGAACGGCCTTTATGAGCGGCGGCCAGGCGGTTTACGTGCGCGCCTGTTCGGCCTGTCATGGGCTGGACGGCAGCCCGGTGCCGATGCTGGCGACGCTGCCGCTGTCCGAAAGCACGCTGGTCAAAATGCGAGACGGCTTCGGCCTGTCCAATTTCCTGACCTCGGCACACCCGCCGGTTGACCCGCGCGAAGGAATCAATCACCCATACCGGGGCGGTTATCCGCCGCTGACCGACGAGCAGATACGCGACCTGGTGGTGTACCTGTACATGCTGCCGAACTGAGGCCGCCGCAAGGCGCTGTGTTAAGACGCCGATGTTGCAGGGGCGGGTTTCTAAATCCGCCCCTACCGGCAAAATGTCATCTACGGGAATCCGTCCCTGGCTGTTTCCTGTTGTCCGCCTATGCGCGTTCCGCCGCGCGCCGGAGCGCCCGGAAGTAATAGACCAGCATGTTTTCCATCTCCCACTGAAATTCCATCTTCGGCAGGATGTGCTGCCGGTACAGCAGCGCGCTCGCCAGCGGATACACCAGCGCCGCCAGCCGCGCGGCTTCGCGCAGCGTTTCCACCGGCTGCTCCAGGTGCGCCGCCCATTCGTCCAGGTAGGCTGCCTCTAAACGCGCGCGCGCGTCCGGCACGTCCGGCAGTTCGCGGGGCAGTTCTTCCAGGAAAAAGGGCAGGCTCAAAAACGGGTGGGTGAGGGCGCTGTCTGACCAATCGGTGAAAACAAACCCCGCGTCACGGACGATAATCTGCCCCGACCACAAGTCGCCGTGTTCCAGCGAATCGGGAATACCGGAATCGGCCAGCCGCCGGCAGGCATCGTCCAGGCGCGGCGCAAGCGCACGCAGATAGGCGATGTCGTCCGGCGGCAGCGGATTGTCCCCCCGGCGCAGCATGTGGTCGTCGGCCAGCAGGGGCGCAATCTGTTCGCCGACCCAGTCCAGGCCGCGCGACGGCACACCCAGGGCGCGCAGTTCCCCGGCGCGGGCGCTCAGGTCAATTTGCAGCCGCGCATAACGCCGCAGCGCCGCTTCCCAGATGGCGACATCCGGCCTGTTCACCAGCGCCGCGCCGCCATAGTCGGCCAGCAGCAGCGCCCGGTTTTCCCAGCGCGCGATCACTTCCGGCGTGGTGGCCGGGTCGTGCCGGAACAGCCAGTCCGTCAGCGGCGGCTCGTGGGCGAACATGGGCGGGACGGCCTTGTAGTACAGGCTGCCTCGGTCGGTCGGCAGGCGCAGCACGGCGGAGCGCCCCCAGCAGCGAATCTGCTCCACCGGCGCGGCCAGCCTGTACCCTGCGGCCTGCGCCGCCTGAGCGGCTTCCGTCGCAGCGCGTTTTTTCCAGCCGGGACGATACCAGTCCGGGCGGTGGGGATGGTCGGTATCCAGCCAGGCGAAGCAGCCGTCCAGTGTTTGCCTGCTGAGGCGGTCAAGCGGCGGCAGCGCGCGGCGTTCGACCCAGCGCCAGCCCGCCGGGGGCGTCCAATCGGCTTCCAGTGCCAGCGCGTAAAAGTTGGTGATCTGCCCGTCATCGTATTCGGTGTGCAGCGGGCGCAGCACGTAAACGTCCGCGCCAAGCTGCCGGCGGAAGGTCTGGCAAACCGGGGTCACGGTCTGCCAGAAGTGATACGGATTGACGGCCTGCGGCAGTTTGTCGCCGTGCAGCAGCACGGTTTCGGGGTGTTCGGGATGCGCAATCATCGCGCAGTCGGTCGTCTGCATGGTGAACAATCCTCGTTCCAGTTCGTTCCGGTTGAAAGCAAAAAACGCGCGAGGCGCGGGCGAAAAACCGATTTCTGGCTGCGGGGACTGTTAACGTAACATAACCGATTCCTGTTTGGGCGGGACGAGGGCATTATAACCCGGCGGCGCGGCGGCACGCCAGCGGGGTTAACGCGCGTTTAAGAGTCGTTCAAAAAACGGCTGAATCCCCGGCCAGGCCATTTGTTAAACCCGTTTTCTTCGGTACAATGCAAGCGGTTGCCGATGGAGTGGAAGTGAGGGGCAGCAGCATGGCAGCAGTTCCCCGGCAGATCAGCCGGCGGCGGCGCATCCTGATCGAAAATCTCACAGCCTATGCGTTCCTGTTCCCCGCCGGCCTGCTCATTTTCCTGTTCGGTATTTTTCCGGTGGCGTTTGCTTTTTTCGTCAGCCTGCACCGCTGGCGGCGCTTCCCGGATGAATACGTCGGCCTTGCCAACTACGAACGCGCGTTGGGGGATTTTGCCTATGCGCTGTTTTTTTATGCGGCGGCTGCGGCTATCGCAGCCGGTGGGTATCTGCTGTGGCGTCTTTTTAAGGAAGCGCGCCCGCGCCTGTGGGTTGTGCCGCCCTTGCTGGCGGGGGCGGCCAACACTGCCGCGATTCTGCTGTTCACGCGCTGGTTTTTTACGCTGCTGCCGGTCATCCTGAACATTCCCGTCCGGCTGCGCGGCCAAGAGCGCGTGCAGGGTTTGTTCGTCAGCGAGTTATTCGCCAGCTTCCAGTTTCCTGAAGTTGTGGCGGCGTGGTTTCCGGCGCTGGCGGTGGTGCTGGCGGCGGTCATGGTCAGCTATGGGGCGGTGCGGCTGGCGCGGCGGAACGAAACCGCCGGCAGACACCTGTGGCTGGCGACCGGCGCGGGGCTGCTGCTGGCGCTGGGGGCGCTGGCGCTCAATCTGACGCTGGAGGCCATCGGCGCGGCGGCGGAAGCGGCGCAGGCTGACGGGTCGGAACTGCCCATTTGGTCGCAGATCGTTTTCATCAGCCTGGGTATGGCGGCAGTGGCGGCGGCCTACCAGGTGTGGACGCGGGCGGCGCGCCGCTGGGGCGACCGGCAGTTGGTGATCGGCCTGGCGGCAGCGGCGCTGCTGCTGGTGGGCGGTTATGCGCTGGTGACGGAAGTGCCGCGCCTGCTGGCCGCTGCCGACCGGAATATGATGAGCGGCTTCAGCGTGACGATTATGTACGCTGCCGGGGCCGTGCCGTTCCAACTGATGATCGGCTTGGGGCTGGCTTACCTGCTGTTCCAGAAGATCAGAGGCACGACGGCCTTTCGCATGGTCTTTTTTCTGCCCTATATTATGCCGTTTGTGGCGACCTCGATGGTTTTCAGCCTGTTGTTTTCGCACCGGCAGGACTCGCTCGCCAACCATCTGATCGGTGCGTTCGGCATCCCGCCGCAGAAGTGGCTGCTGGAACCCATCGGCATTTTTCAGCTCATCTTCGGCCCGCAGATTCCGTCCTGGCTGGCCGGGCCGGGGCTGGCGCTGGTGGTCATCATCATTTATACCGTGTGGACGTATTCCGGCTACGCGACGGTGGTTTTTCTGGCCGGGTTGGGCAATATTTCCGGCGAATTGTACGAGGCAGCGCGCATTGACGGCGCTTCTGGCTGGCAGATTTTTCGCAATATCACCCTGCCGCTGCTGTCGCCGACCACTTTTTTCCTGATGCTGGTGGCGACCATCGGCACGTTCCAGGCGTTCACGCAGATCTGGATGATGCGGACGCCCGCCGCCGGGCGCGCGGTGGATAACATGAGCATTTACATCTTCGAGCGTATTACCGACGCCAGCCCGAACTACGGCTACGGGTCGGCGCTGGCGTTCGTGCTGTTTTTTGTGATTTTAATCCTGACGGTGACGCAAAACCGGATTGCCGGGCGGAGGGTGTTTTATGGCTGATGCCGTCCGTCCGCTGGATGCTGTTCGTTCATCTCCCCGCCGGGTGCGACCGATCCCCTGGCGAACGGTGCTGACTTACGGCGTGCTGCTGCTGGGCGCGGTGGTGGCGCTGGGGCCGTTCCTGTGGATGTTAAGCGCCTCGCTGATGCGCTCCAGCGAGATCGCCGCCGGGCGGCTGCTGCCGGAGCAGCTTCAGATCAACAACTACCCGGAAGCCTGGCGGCTGGCGAACTTGCAGCAGTTTATGTGGAACAGCGTTCGCATCACGGCTATCACGGTCGGCGGCGAGCTGCTGTTTTGCATTCCGGCGGCGTATGCCTTCGCCCGGATGCACTTTTTCGGGCGCAGCGTGCTGTTCGGCATCATGCTTTCGACCATGATGATCCCGGCCATCGCCACGCTCATCCCCAATTATCTGACGGTAGTCTGGTTCAGCCGGTTAAGCGAAAGCATCTGCGGCGAAGCTTGCAAGTGGCTGGACAACTGGCCGTCGCTGACGATTCCGTTTATGGCTTCGGCTTTCAGCATTTTTCTGCTGCGGCAGTTTTTCGCCCAGATTCCGCAGGAATTGTGGGAAGCGGCGCGCATTGACGGGGCCGGCCACCTGCGTTTTTTGTGGTCAGTGGTGCTGCCGCTGTCGCGCGCGCCGGTGATGACGGTCGCCATGTTCGGCTTTATCGGTTCGTGGAACGCGCTGATGTGGCCGCTGCTGGTCGTGCAGTCGGATACCTGGCGGCCTATCGCCTACGGCCTGCAAAAGTTCACCCAGGCCGACGCGCCCAACGAACTGCACCTGCAAATGGCGGCGGCGGTGCTGATGATCGTGCCGATGCTGATTTTATACTTTTTCACGCAGCGGCAGTTTACCGAAGGTATCACCTCGACGGGACTCAAAGGATAAGCGTAAATTCAGATTTGCACCCTCCATCGCGTTCGCGCGGTGATGTTTTGTTCCCCGGCGGGAGGGCTGTAAGGCCGGGTGTCCGATTGAATGATTCAGGAGGAAAAAAAGCGATGCGTAAATTGGGTCTGTTTTTGCTCGTTTTTATGCTGGCGCTGGGCGCAGGCAGCACTGCCGCCCAGGACGCAACTGCCACGCCGACCCCGCTGCCGCCGGTGGCTTTCACCGCCCCGGCGCTGGATTTCCCCGGCGAGTCCGACAATTTCGCGGGGGTTGACCCCACCGGCCAGACCATCACCTACTGGCATCAGTATAACAACCCGACCCAGTTGGCGATCATCACCGGGCTGGTGAACGCCTTCAACGAAAGCAACCCCTTCGGCATCACCGTTAACGCGATTGCCCAGGGCAGCTACAACGACATCCGCACGCTGATGAACAACGCCATCATCTCCGGCGATCTGCCCAATCTGGCGGCGGGTTATCCCAACGACGCCCTGAGCTATAACCTGGACGGCGTGGTAGTTGACCTGGAACCCTACTTCACCGACACACGCTGGGGTTACACCGGCGACGTGCTGGCCGACTTGAATCAGGTGGCGGTGGATGCCTGGTCGTTTGAAGAAGGCCGCCTGGGCTGGCCGAACCAGCTTTCCGGGCAGGTGATGTTCTCCAACACGGCCATGATGGCGGAACTCGGCTTCTCGGAAACGTCACCGGCGACGCTGGATGAATTTGCGGCGGCGGCCTGCGCGGCGGCCAACAGCGGTCTGACCGGCGCCGACGGCGGGGCGGTTCAGGGTTTCCCGATTGTGGCCGACTCCTCGCAGTTCGAGTCGCTGGTAGCGGGGCTGGGCGGCAGCATCTGGGTGGACGGCCAGTGGAACTTTACCACCGAGGAGTCTCTCCGCGTGCTGAGGCTGTACAAAGACCTGTATGACCAGGGCTGCGCGTACATCCCGGCGGAACGCTTCGGCAACACTGCCGACTGGGCGCGCGCTTTGAACCCGTTCGCCTTCAGCAGCAGCGCCGGCATCGCGCCGACGCTTAACACCGTGCGCGACGCGGGCAATTTGGTGACGGACTGGCGCGTGCTGGGAACTCCCGGCGGCACGGCGGACGACAAGCCGGTGCTTCAGCTTTATACGCCTGGCCTTATCATCCTAAGCGCCACGCCGGAGCAGCAGCTTGCCTCGTGGATTTTTGTGCGCTACTTCTCCACGCCGGAAATCCAGGCTCAGTGGTCGCAGCAGCTTTCGCTGTTCCCGCTCACCAAGTCGGCGGCAGGGTTGATGGACACCAGCGCGATGGTGCCGGAGTTCGTCGCCATGATTAACCGGCTGGCGAACGATGAAGTGACCGTGTACGTGTCGCCGCAGAATCTGTCTTACGGCGAGGTGCGTAACATCGTGGCGACCGGTCTGGCGGATGTGACCTCCGGCGGTTTGGACGTTGAAGAAGTGGCGCAGCGTATGACCGACGAGGCCAACGCCGCGATGGAAGATATGTAACCTACGGTAATTGCTGGTTCTGTTCTGAACCTTCCCTAACCCTAAAACCCTAAATCCCCTCCCCACAAAATGGAGAGGGGATTTAAAAGCCTGTTGTGGCCTGTTTTGATCCCCTCTCCAAGACTTGGGGAGGGGGCAGGGGGGTGGGGACTGGCGCGCACGCCATTGGTCAGGAAACAGCGGGGCGGGCAGCACACCCGCCCCGTTTGATTCAGTTTATCCGCTCCGGTATTGGACGCCGCCGGCGCATAAACCGCAGGCCGGACGGCGGCTGGCCGGTCTGAGCGTCGGCGGGCGGGTCATCGTCATCGTCCAGTTGGCACGGCGCTAAAGCCGGTAGTTTGACGGTAAAAACCGTACCCTGCCCGACAACGCTGCGAACTTCGATTTCACCGTCGTGCGCCTCGGCAATCCACCGGGCAATGGACAGCCCCAGCCCCGCGCCGCCGGCGCCGTTTTTGGCGCGGGACGGCTCGGCCTGGTAAAAGCGGTCAAAAATGTGGCCCAGATGTTCGGGCGGGATGCCGACGCCGGTATCCTCTACCTGGAGGTGTGCCTGCTGGCCGGAACGGTACAGCCGCAGCATGATCTGCCCGCCGTCCGGCGTGAAGCTGATGGCGTTGCTGACCAGATTCAGCAGCAGTTGTTTGATGCGGTCGGCATTGCCGAGGATGCGAACAGCCTCGATCTGCGCCAGTTTAATGCGTAAATCGCGGTCTTTTGCCAGCACCAACGCCTGATGGTGGACATCGGTCAGAATCGTGTCCAGGTCAATTTCGGCGCGGTCGAGGGTCATACCGCCGTAATCCGCCCGCGCCAGCAGCAGCAGGTCTTTGACCATGCGCGTCATGCGGTCGGTTTCGCCGGCGATGGCTTCCAGCATGGCGGCATCCATGCCGTATTTTTCCGCCAGGTCAAGATTACCGCGAATGGCCGTCAGCGGCGTGCGAAGTTCGTGCGATACATCGGCCACGAAACGCTGCTGCACGCCGAACAGATGCTCCAGGCGGTCCATCATCCGGTTAAAAACCGATGTCAGCCGGCCCAGCTCATCCATCGGGCCGTTCCAGGGCAGGCGGGTTCGCAGGTCTTTGGCGGTGGAGATGCTGTCGGCGGCCTCGATGATCTGTTCGATGGGCCGTAAAGTCTGGTTGGACAGCCACATGCCCATGCCGAACGACCCCACCACCGCCAGCGCCCCGCCGATCAGCATGAAGATGGACAGTTTTTCAGTCGCCGCGTTGATGGTCTGGAGCGAAGCCGCCGCCTGCACGTTCCACAGCGGCACGTTTTGCCCGGAGACGACCACCGCGCGGGTTAACACGCGCACCTGGATGTTGTTGATGGATACGTTGGTGTAAACCGAGTTTTGCGTGCCAAGCGTGTGCGGGTCAAGCGGCTGGCGGTAGCCGCTCAGGTTTTCCGAGGCGCTGATGAGATACGGTTCGCTGCTGCTCAAATCCGTCCAGACCTGTACCAGCACGCCAGAGGCACGAAAAATGTCCAGCTGCGGCAGGTCTATTAGGATACGCACCGGGCTGCCGAACTGCCGCACCGGGTAGGCGCGGCTGTTGTTGATAACCTGCTCGGTGGTTTCCCAGAGTGTGCTGTCAACCGTTTCGATCCAGGCGGAGCGGATGACGCCGAAAATCACCACGCCAAAAACGACGATGAAACCGGCCAGCAGCCCGGAATAGAGCAGGGTCAGCTTTTTGCGGATGGTCATTCGTCCTCGCGCAGCACGTAACCTACCCCACGAACGGTGTGAATCAGGCGGGGCATATCGTCAGCTTCGGTTTTCTGGCGCAGATAGCGCACGTACACCTCGATGATGTTGCTCTCGCCACCGAAGTCGTAACCCCAAACGCGGTCGAAAATCACATCCCGCGTGAGGACCTGGCGCGGATTTCGCATGAACAGTTCCAGCAGTTCGTATTCTTTGGCCGTCAGGTCAATCGGTTTTTCGCCGCGATAGGCGCGGTGCGTGCCGGTATCCAGCGTCAGGTCGGCGTAGCGCAAAATCTCAGGCCGCGAGACGGGCGCGGAACGGCGGAACAGCGCCCGCACGCGCGCCATCAGTTCGTCCACCGAAAACGGCTTGACCAGATAATCATCCGCCCCGGCGTCCAGGCCGGTCACGCGGTCTTTCACGTCGTCTTTGGCCGTCAGCATCAAAATCGGCACGTCGCTGGCAGCGCGCAGCCGCTTGCAAACCTCCAGCCCATCCAGGCCGGGCAGCATCCAGTCCAGAATCACCAGGTCGGGCGGGTTATCGCGCGCGTTCATCAGGCCGGTCTGTCCATCGCGCGCCACACTCACCCGATAACCTTCGTAAATCAGGCCGCGTTCGATGAACTGCGCGATCCGCGCTTCGTCTTCGATCACCAGAACCCGTTCAGACGCCATTACTTTTTGCTCCGTTCTTGACTGCTTCTACCTGCATACCAGACGCCGCATCTCGTTGAAATATCACCCGCGCGCAGAGAGCTTTCATGAAGGTTTTAGTATTCTACCCGCCGGCGGTAGAAGCCTTTATTCGTCGCTGCAAAATGATTGTTCTCATATTACACGTTATACGTTAAAGCCGGATTAACGTATGCTTGTCCAACGGAAAGCGCGCGCCGCCGTCGGGCTGCCCAGGACGACCTGCCGCCCGGTTTGCAGATCGCGGAAGGTCAGCGGGCCGTTCGGTCTGGTCTGCCCAGCCAGCCACCGGCCATCCGGCGAAAGCGCCGGGTCCAGCAGGTAGCCGCCGCTGCCGACCGGCGAAAGCTCGCCGGAGGCCAGACGCAGGTCTACCACCTCCAGCGCGCGCGGCCCGATTCGATAGCCGCTGAGAACCAGCCGCACCTGCCCCGGCGCGATTTCGCGTGCGGTTTCGACGTGGGCGGGGTAAGGGACGGTCGCCAGCGGCGCAGTCGTGCCGTCGGCGGGGTTGTAAACAACCAGCGGCAGTGTTTCGGGCGGGCTGCCGATGCCGATGCCGTTCCCGTAGGCCAAGATGCGCCCATCCCGCAGCCACAGCGCATCGTCAAACTGGCCGATGTCCTGGCGGCTGGCATCGTTCCCGGCCTCCGACAGCAGGCGGAAGCCGGTTGTTTCGCTGCTGCCTTGCAGCACCAGCAGCGCCACGCCGTCCGGCGCGAAGGCCGGCTGCCGGTAAAAAGGCGGTGCGTAGGTTGAGCCGTCCGGCCCGTTCGGCTGGATGAGGCTGGCGGGCGTGCCGTTTGTCCTCTGCACCCAGATGCCGCCTTCGACATTCTGCGGGTCGGTGGCGGTGGCGAAGACGATACGCCCGCCGTCCGGGCTGAAGGCAATGTCGTAGATGTCGCGCCCGCCCAGGTCAGCCAGCGCCTCTGGCTGTCCCGCGCCGGCCAGTGGTTGCAGCCAAAGCTGTCCGCCGGTGGCATAAACCAGGCGGCTGCCGCCCGGCGCGACGGCATAGGTGGTCACGTCGGCCTCGGCGGCGGTTTCCATGATGGGCGCTGCGTCGTTTGCCGGGAGCCGCCAGACCTGCGCGACGCCATTTTCGTCCTCGGTGATAAAAAATCCGTCGGTGGGCAGGGTCAGCCGGTCTACCTGCTCCGGTAGCGGCGGCCCCCAGGCGTAGGTCACTACGTCGGCGACCGGCAGCGCCAAGCCCTGGCCGGTGGCCGGGATGACCAGCGCCAGCACGCCGCCCTTAAAAGCGATCATCAGTTCGCCGCCGGGCGTCCAGCGCAGGTTTCGCAGCTCGACCGCCACTTCGCCCAGGCTGCTGACGCGCGGCGCATCCGGCGACAGCCCCAGCAGCCGCCCGAAGCCGTCTTCGATGCTGGCGTCGTCCTTCTGGCGGCCAAATACGACCAGCGTGCCGTCCGGCTGCACATACGGCCAGGTGTAAACCCAGGTGTCGTCCAGCAAAAGCGTCTGCCGGTTGGCGTTGGCTAAATCCATGCGGATGAGGCCGCCTTCTTCCGGCGCGAAAACAATCTCGGCGGCGTTAATCCAGGCCAGCCCCGCCGATGACGGGATGGCGCTGGTGAGCGTGAGCGCCGTTCCCTCGCGGCGGTACAGCCACCAGATGCTCGGTTCGGCCTCCGCCGCCAGATAGCTGCCATCGGGTGACCACATCACCTGTTCAAACTGTCCCTGGCGCAGATCGGCAAAAACCGGCGCGCCGGCATTAAACCACACCCGCGCGCCGTAGGCGGTGGTGTAGGCCAGCGCGTCGCCGGCGGGCGACCAGGCCATCGTATCGCCGCGCCCGCGAAAGGTGGGCAGGCCGGCGGTTAAGCCTTCGATGTTTTCAAGCTGGCCGGTATAGGGGTTGAGCAGGTTCAGGCCGGTTTCGGTGCGGTAGGCCAGCCAGATGCCGTCCGGTGCGGCGGCAAAATCCACCACAAAGGTATCTTCGGGGGTGACGGCGGCCACGCCCGCCGCGCCCAGGCCATACCGCTGGACGATGCCGGAATTGGTCAGCACGAACAGTTCGGAGGGCAGGTTCAGCCCATCCTGGGCGCGCAGCACCCCGGCCAGCGCCAGCGTCACCAGAAACAAAATACCAATTCGACGAAGCATGTGACTCTCACCCCAAATTTACAGATCGGATTTCTAGGGTTCAGTATAGCTGAATGTGTCATTGTGGGCAGGCGCAATACGTCCTGCCGACCGCCGAGCAGCCACTTGACAGATTTTCAATTACCTATATCATATAGGTTATCCTAATGGATTTAGGTAAACCGGATCGGACGAGTATTTGTGAGCCAGTCAACCCACCTTTCGCCCAGACAGCGCCGCCTGCGTAACCGGGAAGAAATGACCGCCGCCATTGTTCAGACGGCGCGGGACATCATGCGGGAGGAGGGGGTGGCTGCCCTCAACCTCAGCGAAATCGCGCGCCGCCTGGGGATGCAGACGCCGTCTCTGTACGAATACTTTCCCAACAAGATGGCGCTGTATGACCACCTGTTCCGACTTGGCACGCGCCTGTTTCAGGAGCGGCTGTCCCAGGTGGCGCAGCAGCCTGACCTCGCGCCCTGGGATATGGTAGAGCAGTCGCTCGTCGCTTATCTTCAGTTTGCCATTGAGCATCCCGATTTATTCAAGCTGGTTTTTGAGCGCCATGTTCCCGGCTTTGTGCCGTCCGACGAGAGCATGGCGGAGGCGAATGCTTCTCTCGAAGCGGGTAATCAGTACGTCCGGTCTTTCCTGGAGGCCGCGCCGATTAACCCCGCGCCGGCAGTCGAACAGACGCGGGATTTGTTGATCGCGCTGATGCATGGGATCGCTGCCCTGCATCTGGCAAATAATCCCGACCAGCCGGTCGGGCAAGGACGCTTCGGTAGCCTCGTGCCATTGGTGATGGAAATGTTGAAAAAAGCCTGGGGAACAGAAGTCAAATAGGAGGCAACTATGGTTCAGTCGTTAACCGCTTCATCCGCCCTCACCGGCGAGCCGCAGCCGCTGAAAGCCTCGGCCATCGCCAGGCTTGACCGCGACGAGGTGATACCGCTGGCGCGCCTGGAATTAACCCGTTTTCTGGCGCTGCTGGACACGCTGTTACCCACCGATTGGGAGAAGCCGACCGAGTGTTCGCTGTGGACGGTGAAGGATATTGTGGCGCATCAGGCCAGCCATGTGCTGGCGCTGACTCATGTTTCTGAATTTCTGGATCAGTTTAATCCGCTCAATTTTCGGGATTACTCCCGGCGCGGCATGAACACCCTTGACGCAGCCAACCAGCGCCAGGTTGACAAACGCGCGGCCTGGACTCCGGCACAGTTGATTGCTGAAATGCGCGACAACAGCGAAGCGTCTTTCATTGGCCGCCGGCGGTTTCCCTTCCTGCTGCGGTGGATGCGGGTCGGCGCGCCCGGCTATGACGGGCTGGTCAGCCTTGGCGAACTGATAGACAGTATTTTTACGCGCGATATGTGGATGCACCGGCTGGACATTTGCCGCGCGACCGGGCATGAGATGATGCAGACAGCCGACCACGATGGCCGCATTACGGCGCTGGTCGTGCGCGACCTCGACCGGCGGCTGTCCGCGAAACTTGATGGCGACAGCCTTATCTACCGCCTGACCGGAAAAGCCGGGGGGGTGTGGGTTATGGGTGGAATCGGTTCGCCGTCTGCCGAGGTCAGCCTGGATGTGCTGGATTTTCACCGGCTGGCGTCGGGACGAATCAGCAGCCGGCAGGCGGTTGAAGATGGTCTGGTGAAGCTGGACGGCGATCAGGCATTGGGCAGCCTGGCCGTACAGAATACCCTGGTGCTTTATTGAGCATCCATGCTTAACCGCCGGTTTTTTCCCGCGCCCACTCCAGCACCTGCGCGATCAGCCCGTGAACCGGCTCGTGGACGGCGCGCCCGCTCAGATGGGTCTCGGCGATGGCCGCCGTCTGTTCGAGCGGTTCGCGCTCCAGCCGCCCGGCGCGCCCTTCGGCGATGATGCCGCCCAGCGCCAGCGGCAGATACACGTCCACAAAACTCAGCGTCAGGGCCGGCTGTTCGAGGATTTCCACCAACTGTTCGCCGTAAGCGCGTTTGTCGTCCTCGCTGCCCAATTCCTGCGGGGCAACCAGATGCAGCAGGTTAAAACCATGCGCGATGCCGTCGCGCAGCAGGTCGCTGTAGAGCGGGCCGGCCAGCAGCGCCGGCAGGGAAGGCGATGTCCCCGCGCCTTCGTCCAGGCGGACGAGCAGTGCGCGGCACCAGTCGGGCAGCGGAATCGGGCTGCCATCCAGCGGCCAGCCCTGTTCGAGCAGCCGCCCGACACTGTAAATTTCCTGCCCCGGATAATCGGCGCGCGGCGCGACGGCCATCTCCACGACGGCGGCCAGCAGGCTGGCGATAAAATGCGCTTCGGCGGCGTGGATGGGATACCGCGCCGAGGCGAAAGCTGCCGAGGTTTTTTCTAGCAGAGGAGGCAGCAGGGCTTCGCGGCTGATCTGCGGCAGGATAAGCTGCCGGAGTGTCTGGCCGTGCTGTTCCAGCAAGGGGCGCGCGTCGGTCGAGTCGCCCGGCGACCATAGGCTGATGTAATCCGGCTGCGGCGTAGGTAGGGTTTGCGGCGGCAGCACCGCGAAGGGGGCTTCGATCACGCTGCCGAACAGGCCGCGCCGCGCGGTCGAAAAAGCCAGGCTTTTCAGTTCCAGCAGGCGGGCGCTGGTTTCCGGCGGCAGATAATGATATGGCGCGCTGGCGACCTGCCGCACCGCCGCCGGCTCACCGACCGGCTGGAACTCGATGGCGACGGCCACCTTATAAGCGCCGCCGGGCGCGGCATCCGGCAGCACCAGGACGGGCAGCGGCACGTAGCCGGCCTCCGCCGGGCGTAAGATGAGGGAGAGGGGTTCGCTTTGCGCCACGAAGCGGCCCGGTTTGTCCAGCGCGTCGGCCTCCGGCAACAGCAGCCTGCCGCGAATGTTCAGGCCGGTATCGGCGCAGTTCTGCATCAGCAGAACCGCTTCAAAAACGCGGCCTGCGCGCACCACGCGCGGGCGCACCGCCAGCGCCAACTGAACCAGCCCGGCGTCGAAACGTTCGCCCCCGGTGAGCGTCCCCAGGATGTCGGGATAACGCGGCGCGCTTGTGCTTTGCATCGGCTTGTCCCTCGATTTTTCGCCTGTAGTTTAATTATATTATATGGATAAACCAGCTGGACTGCGCCTGATCCCAGGGCAATTGCATATCATGCCAGGTTCGGAGCCATAAAGGGTTATGGTGGTTCTTAGGGGCGCAAGGCCTTGCGCCCCTACCCGCGAAACGGTCTTTATCGAACCACAATGACCTTTTGAAAACCTATTAAGCTTTCATATGCGATTGCCCTGCGCCTGATCCTGAGTGGACAGCGGGCTTCAGCCCGCTGCCAGGAAGCTAAAGCCGACAGTGGGCTTCAGCCCACTGTCTATCAGGCTCATTTTTTCCGTTTATTCATAAGTATAAGCGCGAAAATCCGGGCGCATGGATGCAGGTTATGTCCGCAGGTACGACGCACCGTTGATGTCCACAATCGCGCCGGTTAAAAATTCCGCCCCTTCTGAAGCCAGGAACAGCACTGTATAAGCCACTTCTTCCGGCTGGGCGATGCGCCCCAGAGGGCTTTGCGCGCGCATTTCGTCGGCGCGCTCCGCCAGATGTTCCGCCGCCATGTCCGTATCCACCCAGCCAGGCGCGACCGCCGTCACGATGATGCCGTAGGGGGCCAGCGCCTTCGCCAGCGATTGGCTCATGGCGTTCATGCCGGCTTTGGCTGCGCCGTAGGCCGGCGAGTCCGGCTCGCCGCGAAAAGCCCCGCGCGACGAAACGTTGACGATGCGCCCGCCGCCGTGCGCGATCATATGCTGCGCGGCGCAGAAGGCCGCGTTGGCCGCACCGAGCAGGTTGGTCTGGATGTTTTTGTTCCAGGTGTCCAGCCAGCCTTCATAGGTCAGGCCGGCCACCGGGCGTTTTTCGTAGATGCCGGCGTTGTTCACCAGCACATGCAGCCCGCCCATCTGCTCAATCACGGTGTTAACCATCGCCTGCACCTGCGCCGGGCTGGCGATGTCCGCCTGCACGAGGAGATGGCCGCCGCCGGCCAGGGCGGCCAGCGTGGTTTCGGCGGCGGCGCGGCTGGTGTGGTAATGCACGGCCACGCGCGCGCCGTGTTCGGCGAACATCCGGGCGCAGGCGCGGCCTATGCCGCGTGACGCGCCGGTAACGAGGACGATTTTTCCGGTGAAGTCCATACTTTTACTCGCGTTCTTTGATTATATTTACCCAATCACGAACGATTATAGGCAGCCGTTCGACAACTTCAAAACCAAAAAGCACCTCGTCCACGTATCCCATGTGCAGCATATCCATCATTCGACATAGATACGAACGCCCAAGCTCCCACCATGTATAATAAGCATCCACAATCAGAAGATGATGGACTCCAATTCCGGTATTCAGCCGTAATTCTTCAAGTTCCAGCCCATCAAGTAGCGACTCATATACACCGTCGGCAACCCGGCTGCCAAAAGTAGTCGTGTGGTAATATTCCTTGATTTCCCATATTGCAATGGGGTTAACACAACCTGGAAAACAGCCATCTACCCGCCGTGCCAATGTGCGAGACAGTTCGCCGGCTTGCGTGAACGATGTTAATCTACGGGGGTCGTAATCGCAGGGTAGCCCTTCGGCATGGGCCTCAATCAGCAAATTAACGATGCCGGTCAGGTATGCGGGGCGTTTTTTGTCCCCGCTTTGTTTGTTCATCGGCACAGGAAGGGTCGAATTCAGTTTTTGCCGCAGTTCGTCAAAGGTCTGGGCTGCTCGTTCAGCATCCATCAGCCGGGGTTGGACGAAAGTATTTAGCGCCTCGGCGCGATACTGTACGTAAGAATGGAGCATGTGTGCCGTCTGAGTAGGTGTGCCATCTGGACTAACCAGATGAGTCGTGCTAAATCCCTGGCTGGACATGACGCGAATAATCTCGTCGAGTAGATAAACTTTGATCTGGCGCGATTTTTTATCTGTGTAGCCCAGCGATTCGCTGATGGTACGGACATTCGCCCAGAATTTTTTGTCGAGGTTTTGGAAACGCGGGTTAGCCTGCATCAGTTATAGCCGGTTAATCTTGCTTCAAGCTGTTTAGAAAATTCCACCAAAGAGATATTGACCGCTTTGCAAATCTGCACGATCTCCAATATGTCGAGGCGCCTTTCGCCCGACTCATATTTACTGACAAATGATTGTGGTTTGCCAAGCCGAACAGCCAACTCGCGCTGGCTTAAATTCGCTGCTTTACGAATAAAGCGTAATAGATCCTGCAATATAATCTGATTTTGATCGTGAATATCGCGCATTTTTAGAACATACTTGCGTTTTTTTGCGGATTATCATACAATGCACAGATAAATATCCCAAAACAGGATAATCAATTGAGATGCAACTGCCGCTGTTCCAGCTTGAAACTTCTACCCGGTCAGAACCCTTTAAAACCCAACTGCTCAAGTGGATTGGTAACAAGCAGCGATTCGCTCACGAGATTATCAGCTATTTCCCGAAGGATTATAACCGATATTATGAACCTTTTTTAGGCAGCGGTGCGGTACTTGGCACGCTCGCGCCCAAATCAGCAGTTGCGTCTGATACGCTTGCTCCCTTGATGCAAATCTGGCAGACGCTTAAAGCGTCCCCGGATGTGATCAAAGACTGGTATCGAGAA
>JAPKMO010000054.1 GCA_026645945.1 Anaerolineae bacterium | reverse complement strand
GCGGGACATCACGCAGACGGTGACGTTCGAGGCGACCGTGACGGTCGTTTCCGAAGACCGGCTGGAGGGTTCGGCCACTACCACCGTCCAGCGGGGCGATTATAACCTGGTGATCCCCAGTGTGCCGGGCGTCGCCAACGTGTCGGAGGCCGTGCGGCTGGAGATAGACTTCGTGGCCGCGCGGGTGGATGAATAGGGTATCTTTTATTGGGGACGGCCACCTAGGGCCGCCCCTACAGCCCTTAAGTTGCGCGGTCGGGCCAGGATTCTCGCTTAGGCAGTGGGCTGAATCAGACAGTGGGCTGAATCAGACAGTGGGCTGAATCAGACAGTGGGCTGAATCAGACAGTGGGCTTAAGCCCACTGTCTCTAGCACCCCAACTACGTAAGTCCTAAAGATATGTTATTCCCCGCACGCGCCGGAAACAACCAGGCTGGTAGGCCGCGCTTCCAGCGTCAGCGGCAGTTCCAGCGTTTCGCTGCCGCGCACCACCAGCAGACTGACCGTATCGCCGGGGCGCGTTTTTGTGACCAGGTAGGCCAGCAGTTCGTCCATGTTGGCGATGTACTGGTTGTTGATCGCTACGATGATGTCCCCGCCGGCGCACACGTCATAGCCGCGCACCGTCTCGATGCGGCTGCCGCCGCGCAGCCCGGCACTGGCCGCCGGCGAGTTCGGCGTGATGGTTTCGATCAATACGCCTGCCCGCACCGGCAGGTTGAGCGGCTCGGCCAGCGCAGCCACGCCCAGACCGATTTCCGCCGGCTGGCTGGTGATGCCCACCCAGGGATAAATCACCTGTCCGGTTTCGATCAGTTCCGGCACAACGCGCCGGATGGTGCTGGACGGCACGGCGAAGCCCACGCCCTCAAAAATGCCGCTTTCAGTACGGATGGCCGTATTCACGCCGATCACCTCCCCGCGCGAGTTCAGCAGCGGGCCGCCGCTGTTACCGGGGTTGATGTCGGTATCCACCTGGATGATGGCCGGATTCTGGAAGCCCGGCGTGATGTCGTTGCTCATCAGTTCCGCCGACGGAAGCTGCCGCCCCAGCCCGCTGACGATGCCGACCGTCATCGAAGTTGCCAGACCGAAGGGATTACCGATGGCGATGGCGCGGTCGCCCACGCGCAGGCTTTCCGAGTCGCCAAAAATCACCGGATGCAGGTGTTCGGCGGACACCTCCACTTTAATGACGGCCACATCGCTGAATAAATCCATGCCGACCAGTGTGGCTTCGACGATATAACCACTGCTGAACGTGACAAAAATCTGCCGCGCGTCTTCGACGACGTGCGCGTTGGTGATGATGTGACCGTTTAAATCGTAAACGAAACCCGACCCGCCGCTGGTGGTGGTTTCGATGACCGGGTGATCGGGGATCTCGGCCACAATTTCGACGTTGACAACCGACGGCGCGACGCGGGCATAGATGTTCGCCAGCAGCCGGTGTTCGGCGTCCGCCGCGTTGATGATGTCCTCCGGCAGGGGAGTGGGGATGTCTGCCTGCTGGAAGACCGCACTGACGGGGGCGTGTTCGGCGGGGGCGCTGGTGACGGCGCGGGGTGTCAGTGTCGTTTCGGTGGGCTGCGGACGGCAGGCTGCCGCCAGCAGCAGGAACGCGATTCCGATCTTTTTTATCATCGTTTTTCCCAGACCTTGCCTCTTGTTAGGGGCAACCTGGTGTGGTCGCCCTCACGATTTTACCGCCGCACGCCTTCGATGACAGCGGCGAAATCTTTGTCGTCCAGCCCTTTATCGCGCGCCATCTGCATCACTTGGACGGCAGCGGCGGCGGTTTGCAGCGGCACGCCCACCGCCTGCGCCAGTTCGACCGCGTAGCGCGCGTCCTTCTGCATCCATTTGAGCGCAAATTCGGTGTCGTCGTAGCGGCGCTCGACCATACGCGGCAGTTTGGCCTGCACGATCCGGCTGCTGGTCGCGCCGTTGAGGATGAGCGAGACGACCTGCTCCATATCCAGCCCGGCGGCTTCGGCCAGCGCCAGCCCTTCGGACAATGCCGCGACCTGTACGGCGATCATCATGTTATAGATGAGCTTCCAGGTCGCGCCTGCGCCGGATGGGCCAAGATGCTCCACGCGGCGGCTGATAGCCTCCAGCGCCGGGCGGGCGCGTTCCAGTGCAGCGGCCTGACCGCCGACGAGCAGGGCAATCTGGGCATTGGCGGCGGCATCCTTCGAACCGGCCATCGGCGCGTCCAGGAAGTCGCAGCCGCGTTCGGCGGCCAGCCCCGCCAGTTCCCGCACCCAACCGGGGGAAAGCGTGCTGCATTCGACCAGCACCGCGCCGGAAGCTGCCCCGGCCAGCGCGCCGTCCGCACTCAGCCACACCGCGCGGGAAGCCGCGTCGTCGCCCACAGCGGCGATCACCACTTCCGCGCCTGCGGCGGCCTGGCGCGGCGTATCCGCCAGCTTTGCGCCGCGCGCGGTCAAGCCTTCGGCTTTCGCCGCCGTGCGATTCCAGACCGTCAGTTCAAAACCGTTGCTGAGCAAATTCCCGGCCAGCCCCTGTCCCATGATGCCCAGGCCGAGCAAGGTTACTTTCTGCATAAGTGTACGCTCCTGTAGTTTCATCCGCGTTTGCCCTGTACCCTGACAGGTCAAAATGCCAGTTGGGATGTAGCGCCCGCCGCTGCCCTACTGCCGCCGGTAAAAGATGCCGGACAGCACCGAGCCGCGCAGCCCGCCGCCGGGGCGGCCATACTTCGCCATCAGCGAGATCGGCTCGGTGGTCAGCGTGTAGGGGTCTAAAATCAGATAATCCTCACCATTACGCGCCACCACCAGCACCCAATGCTGGTCGTTGTCGCTGTAGGCGGTCTGCGGCGTCAGGTCTACCAGCGCCGTAACCGGGCGACCTGCTTGCAGCGTAGCGTCAATTTTATCCACCAGCGCCGGACTCTGGTCTACCTTGCCTTCAAACAGCAGATCATCGTAGACCTGCTGGAGCGCGTCCCAGCGGGTGAAAAAGCCGTTGGTGAAGCCGCCCCGCTGAATCATAGCCTCGTTGAGGCGGGCGGGGTCGGTGTCGTGGCCGAGCGCGTTGGCCGTCATGGCGAAACAGGTCATCAGGCAGCCCCAACGCCCGATGGACGGCGCGTGAGGCAGTTTGGCGAGCGGGATGCTGCTCCAGCGGGGGTCGCGCTGCGACAGATGTCTGGCGATGTACTGCTGTGCCGCCGGCGTGCCGACCGGGCCGGGGACAGCGGGGACACCGGCAGCCGCGCCGGGGCTGACGCCGGGCGTACTGATGGCGGCAGGCTGCCCCGGCACAACGATCCGCAGCCACAGGGTCGCCCCGAATGGATTACCCTGGGCGTCGTACATGCGCCAGTCGCCGAAGTACGTGCCGGGCGTCTGCGGCGCGTTCAGCGCCAGCGAAATCTGCGCGTCGCTTCCGGGCTGTGCCGGCGGCAGCGGCAGGGTGGTGGTGGTGGTCATCGGCGCGCCGTTGACGAATCGCAGCGTATAACCCGACCCCCAGGCCAGCGTGCCGCTGTTTCGCACCTGCCAGGTTTTCATGAATGGCGCGCCCGGCTGTATCGGCGTGTCGTCGGGGATGCTCACGTCCGCCAGGAAGTAGCTGTCGTTTTTGCCGACCGGCGTGGGCGGCATTTGGTTTTGAACCCGCGCATAGAGGATGTCCCCAAAAAAGCGCCCCTGCTCGTCCACGAAGCGCCAGTCGGTATAGCGCGTGCCGGGCATCTGCGGCGCGGTCAGCACCAGCGAAATTTGCCCCTGCTGCCCTGGGGCCAGCGGCGGCAGCGCGACGCTGGTGGCCGCCGTCATCGGGTCGCCGGCGGTATGCACCAGCCGGCAGCCAGGCGTCCAGGTTATGCTGCCGTTATTTTCCACCAGCCAGGTTTTGGTGAAACTCGTCCCCGCAGTGACCGGCGTATCGTCCGGGATGGTCACGTCCGTTACAAACCGCGCGTTCAGTCCTGCTGACATGCCGTTTCCACTCCTTCGCCTTGTTTTAAACAGCCTCGCCTCACCCTTCTACTGTACCACAGGCCGGGGACTGCTGCGCCTGCATATGGAATCAAAAGAGGGCGCTTGCACGCCCTCATCGTTTGTGGTGTTCAGCCGCTTCAGCGCGAGGATTCGATCAGCTGGTAAAGCTCCTGGCTTTCCCGCGAGGGGTTGATGCCCAGGCGCGCGCGCAGCGTTTCCACCAGCAGCCGATATTGATTGCGCGCGTCCTCGATGCGCCCCAGCGTCAGGTAGATGTTCATAATCTCGCGGTGAATGTCCTCGCGCTCCGGGGTTTCTTTTAACGACCGGACAAAACAGCCGATGGCCTCCAGGTGTTCGCCGCGTCGTTTGTGCAGCCGCCCCAGGCTGATGAGCGCCTGCGCGAAAAGCTGCCTCAACTGCTCGCGCCGGTTGGCGACCCACTCCATTTCGACCGTCTGAAGATATGAGGCTTTATAAAATTCAATCGCCTGTCTTAAAAGCTGTTCTTCCTCGCGTTCGTCGGCGGTAATCATGGCGCGTTCGATGGCGGTCTGGAAGTCCATCACGTCGTAGTGGCGGATGACTTTTTCGCTGGGGATATAAAAACCGCCGCTGTACTGCGTCAGTTCGTAATTGCCGCCTTCAAAAACCTTCATACTGATGCGTTCGCTGATCTTCCGCTTGGTGACATGAAAGACGTTGGTGGCCTCTTTGACGGACAGATCGGGCCAGAAGGTGGCGAAAATCTCGTCGCGCGTCACCAGCGGGTGATCCATGAAGAAGAAAAAGAGATTGCGCGGGAGCGCACCATCCCAGTTGGTGATCGGCAGGCCGTTCACCAGCGCATGGCCGCGCCCCAGGGCATACACCTCTAGGCGCGGGCGGGGGTTTTCTTCCACCGTGAACATGCCTTGGTCCCGCCGATATTCTGTCCCCAGCACGATGGCCTCGCCGCGTGCGATCATATCGTACCAGGGCTGGTACGTCAGCAGGCGGGAACTGATGGCAATTTGCGTCCGGGGCGGCAGCGCGCCGACCAGCGCCGGCGCGAATTTACGCAGGTCGCCATCGAAGGGCAGGCGGTCGAACTCGTCAACGAACAGCACCATATCACCGGCTGTCTGGACGGCGGCTAGGTCGGCGGCCAGCGCCTCGCCCAGCGCCGCCGGACTGCCGGAAGCCAGCGCCGTGCGGAGGTTCGTACCAAAGCCGCCGAGAACCCGGTCGAATTCTTCGACCATGCCGGACAGCCAGTCAGAAAGAGTCTCTTGGCCGTCGGAAATGCGGTAATATAAAAGGCCGGTATCGTGAGCGGAAAGGAAGTGCGTTAAAAATAATGTCCTGTAAGTAGTCCAGGGATACAACAAAACTAGTTTTTTGCCTTCGGATCGCTCTCGAAAAGTATCCAGTGATATTTTCGTAATGGTGTCAGCAAACATGATTATCGCCTTTGGCGCCAGAAGCCAATATCAGATTCTAAAAACACACCACAAAATATGAATGACAGTAATTCACAGGAATATTAGCACACTTCGCCTTGCTCTGTCAAATACCCGGTGATAGGTTCGTAGGATATAATGGCAAATGCTCAACTGCTGATTAAGAGAGCCGCCCGGCAGGTCTGGCGGCTCGAACCGCTGCTGCTTGGCCTGATGCTGATTGCCTTCTGGATTCCCAGCCCGGCCCGCGACCGCTGGCTGTGGCTGGTGTTTTTGCTGCCGCCGGTATGGGCGGCGCGCTGGCTCGACCGGCAGCATCTGTGGCCGGATACGCCGCTGCAATGGGCGCTGGCGGCTTTTCTGGCGCTGGGCGTGGCGAACGTCTGGCTGGCCCCCTACACGCGCGGCCTGATGATGTTGGGCCGTCCGCTGCTGGGTTTCGCGCTCTATTTTTATATGGTGGAACGGGTGGAGCGAAGCCGCCGCCTGGACGGCGTGCTGCTGGCGACTACCGCCCTGGCGCTGCTGCTGGGCGCGGCGGCGCTGCTGACGACGCAGTGGAACGAAAAATCGTCGCAGTTAGCGGTGATCGTGGATGCTCTGCCGAACTTCACCGGCCTGCCGCTGCTGGAAGGCGGTTTTAACGCCAACGAGATCGCCGGGGCGATCAGCTATCTGCTGCCGGTGCTGGCGGCGCTGGCGGCTTACCGCTGGACGGCCGGGCGGGCGCGCGCCGGAGTGACGCTGGCGTTTGTTCTGCTGTTCGCCGCCCTGGCGCTCGGCCAGAGCCGGCTGGCAATCCTGGGCGTGATCGTCGGGCTGGCGTTCGTCGCCCGGCTGGTGGTGGCGCGCGGGCGCTGGCGTCATCTGGCGCTGGCCGGTTTGATCGTTTTCGGCCTGTTCGAGGCGCTGCTCATCCTGAACGCCTTCGATACCGGCCAGCAGCCGAAAATGCGGGCGCGCGACGAGGCCAGCTTCAGCGACCGGGTGAACATCTGGCGCAGCGGGCTGGACATGCTGCGCGATTACCCGCTGACCGGCGTGGGCATGTCGTTTTTCCGTTATAACCCGGTGCGGCAGCAGTACCCTGTTCCCAAGTACGAAAATCGCGTTTTGCCCCATGCCCATAATGAACTGATTCAAATCGGCGCCGACCTGGGACTGCCGGGGATGGCGGTTTTTGCGGCCTGGCACGGCCTGGCCGGTTTTATGCTGCTGGCCGCCTACCGCCGGGGACAGCCAGAGACGAAGGCGCTGGCGGTGGGCGTGGCGGCGGGGCTGCTGGCGCACGGCGTTTACGGCCTGGGTGATGCCGTGCCGCTGTGGGACCGGCTGGCCTTCAGCTTCTGGTGGCTGCTGGCGCTGGCGAGCGCGGCCTGGGTGAAATCTCAGGGTTGACGCCTGAAAACAATGATCTCGCGGCCTGTTAACCCCTATCCTCCCACCCTCTTTGCTGCCTGAAGGGACTTCCTGCGGTCGCCGCGCGCGGCGACCGGGGGAGTAAGTGGCGCACTACCCCTCTCCGAATTCGGCGGCCCGAATGGGGATGCATGTCCCCTGCGGGGAGAGGGCAAAAGGCAAAAGCACGTTTATTCAGATCGAGTATCTTCACGCCTTTGCCCTGAGTTCAGAACTTTGCGCGGCGGTAGCCTCAGCGTACAATTAACACAGATGGAGGAACTTGCATGGCTGAAGGGCTGTTCGACAACCGCTACCGTTACGATTTTATTTATCCGCGCGGGCGCTCCGGCGAGACGCTGCGCGCGGTGGATACGCTGGATAACGACCGTCCGGTGGTCATCAAACGCCCCGCGCCCAACGACGCGCCGCCGATTCGCGCCGGGCAGGAAGTGAGCATCCTCAACGAGCGTAAGGCGCTGATGCGGCTGACCGGGCATCCGGTGGCGACGGCGCTGCTGGGGGGCGGCACGTTTGTGGTCGGCGGCATGGCGCACCAGTACATCGTGATGGAGCGCGGGCAGGGCATGGTGGTGGCCGATCTGGTGCGGGAGCTGGCGCAGCGCGGCGAACGGCTGCCGGAACTGGAGCTGCTGGGCATCGTGGACGGCCTGCTCGACCTGCTGCAAGCCGCCCACAGCCGCGACATCGTATACAACGACGTGGACGCCAAACACCTGTTCTGGGACCGGGACAACTACCGGCTGAAGGTGATTGACTGGGGCAACGCCGTTTTTCTAGAAGGCGACGAAATCACGCCGCAGGGCATCAGCCGCCAGAGCGATATGTTCCAGGTGGGGGAACTGCTGTATTTCGCGCTCACCGGCGGCAGCCGCGCCGACATCCCGCGCGACGCCGGCGACGAGTTTCTGCTCAACTTCGGCGCGGACGCGGAGCGTATCAGCCCGCGTTTGCAGGCGGTCGTCAGCCGGGCAGCCCATCCCAACAGCCGTTTTCGGTATAAAACGATCATTGACCTGCGCCGGGCGCTAGCCGAATGCCGCGAACCGCTGGAACGCGAGCGCAACGCCGTCCTGGGGCGCGTGGTGGAACGGCTGCGCCACAACCGCAGCAAGGACGAACTCAACGGCCTGCTGGAAACGCTGACGCCCGCCCTGGCGATGGACCCCGGCCATCCGCCGGCCCGCGAAGCCTACCGCGAAATCCTGGCGCGGCTGCACGACCTGGAGGTGGCCGCCGACCTGGACGCGGCCCGCATTTATATGGACAGCGCCAACTGGGTGCGGGCGGCGGATCTGCTGTCGGAACTGCGCGGCAGGGCGCGCGGCCCGATGCGCGCGATAGTTGACCTGCTGCTGGATTTCGCCCACCTGCTGCGTGCCGACTCCGGCCAGAAACCCACTGCTTCGCCGACCATCCTGGATGCGATTGCGCTGGTGTTCGAGCGGCAGAACGCCCGCGCTGCTCATTTGCTGCTGACGGAAGGCGACCAGCAGGCGCGCCCGCTGCAATGGCTTCTGGCGGAGCGAATCGCCGCCCACACGCCCGATCTGCTGCTTTTAAGGCCCAACCTGTACCGCCTGCAAACCGCGCTGGCGGCGCTGGCGGCGGAGGGCCTGCCGGTGGCCGAACCGCGCGCCGTGCTGGCCGAAGTGGATACACTGCTGGATCGCCTAGCCGTTTCGTCGTCGGCCAGCCTGATCGAACAGCGCGATGGCTACCGTGCCGTGGTGGATATGCTGGTGGCGCTGGGCAGCCTGCTGGAGACGGTCGGCGGTGGGTTCAGCCTGCCAGAAGCGCGCCTGCCGTTGTCCGCGCTTGACCGCGCCTCCAACGCGGCGATGACGCTGGCCGACAACATGCACGTTATTGGCCGGCAGGCCACCGCCAGCCCCCGCGATGCCCTGCAAGCCCTAGACGCCAGCCGCGCCATTGACCCAGCTAACCCCGCCTGGGACATCATCGCCCGGATGCTGGACGGGCTTTACGAACTGCTCGGCTCGTACCAGACTTACGTGCCGGCTGCCGACGGCTCTGATCTGGAAGTGTGGCTGGTTGAGTCGCGCCGGGATTTGCTGCCGTTCATCGAGCGCCTGTTTGACGATATGCTGGCTGGTATGGTCAGCGGGCTGGAAGCGGCGCTTAAAGCCTGGCGGCGCTACGATGATGACGCCATTCGCGGCGACCGCATCGGCGCAATCACCACGCTGGCCGAAGCCATTGATGCGGTTGCCACCATCAGCCCGACTCTGGCCGGCTGGTTAAACCAGCTTCGCACGGTCATCACCAACGCGCAGTACATCGAACGCCATGCTTTATACGGCGGCCTGGGGCGCGCCCTGGCCGATGGTTGGGAAGCCTTCGACCGGGGACGCCTGGCGGATGCCGAACGCCTGGGCCAGCAGGCCGTCGAAATCGCCCGCTCGGACGGTCACCGGCTGGCGGCGGAGCGCCTGCGGGCGCTGGCGGAAATCGCGCGCGGCTGGATGGAACGCAGCGGCGTGATGAACCAGAAAGGCACGCAGTCCGCGCTGGCGGCGGTCGAAAACCTGTTTACGGCGGACGAAAAAACCACCCACCAGAACTTCGCCGCGCAGATGCCCAGCAAGGAAACCTACCTGCGGGCGATGGGTAAGGGGCTGGTAGACCTGTACGGGCGTGGCAGCACCGCCGCCCTGCGGATTCTGTTCGTGAATTATATCCTGCTCGGCACGCTGGACGCCCACGAAGGCAGCCTGGACGATGCCGACTTCTGGCTGCAAGCCGCCGGCAAAACCCTGGGCGACCTGAGCGCCCGCCACGTGCTGACGCGGGCGCTGGCCGAGTTCATCGAACGGCGGCGCGACCTGCAAGCGGCGGCGGCTGCCCTCAACCGTGTCAACGGCCAGCACGCCCTGCCGGTGCTGGACGGCACGCGAAAATCGCTGGAAGATAACCCGCAGGCCAGAGTCCTAGCGGCGGGCATTTACAGCCTGCGGGAGTTAGAAGCCGCCTTGCGCGACTGGTCGGACGGCGAATTTCGCCCCGCCGGCATCAAGCTGGAAAACGCGCTCAACGCCGTTAACGAAGTCGAGCAGACCGCCGCCATCACGCTGACCGAATATCGCGCCTGGCTGATGGAATTGCAGGCCGCCGCCGCCGATCTGCACGTTCACACCCGGCAGATGCAGCAGGCCATTGACGCACGGCCAGAACGCCCAGTCGAGGCGGTGCGCGCGGCTTTGCGCCGCATGGTGGACGTGACGACCGCACTGCTGGGCGAAGCCTACGCCGCTACCCACCGGAGCTGGCGCGACACTTACGAATCGTTCCTGGCAGTGTACACCGATACAAGCATCCGGCGCAGCGAAAAACTCAACCGTTTTAACCAGCTTTTCCGCGCCATGTTCATTGACCGCCATCCGCCTTATCCACTTTACCGTCACTGGTACGACCTGACCGAACATGCGCCGGAGTTCCCTGCGCCGCCGACCGACGAACCGACGCCGCGCCTGGCCGAGGGCGCCGAAGTGCCGGAAAGCGAATACCGGGGGTCGCGTTATGCCGACGAATACAGCGGGCGGTCGCGTTTGCGGCTGCCGCTGTGGGCTGTGCTGGCCGCCGCTGCGGTTCTGCTGGTGGTGGGGCTGGCGCTGGCGGGCGTTTTTAGCGGCGGCGGCGCGCCCTCCATCCCGCTGACGCTGACCGATGCGCCCGCCGATGCCATCAGCCTGGCCGAGACGGGCGATTCGGCGCTTGCCACCGAAACCTTCACGCCCGCGCCGACCGATACACTTGACCCGGCGCTGGTGACGCCCACGCGCCCGCCGCTGGCGACCGACTTCATCACGCCCACGCTGCTGCCCACGCCGGTCGTGCCGCAGATACTGGCGACCCTGCCCGCGCCGACCCCCACGCCGACGCTCACCCCCACGCCGACGCTCACCCTGACCTTCACCCCGTCGGCCACCTTTACGCCCACCGACACGCCCACGCCGACTGATACGCCTACGCCTACGCTGCCGCCCCAGGGTTTGCAGGGCGCGCAGAATTTGCTGGCGCTGTTCGACCGCCTGGACGCCTTCCCCTGGGATTCGGAATCGTTTTCGCTGGTCAGGACGATAGACGGCGCTTACTGGCGGCTTGGCTCCGGCAGCGCGGCGGCAGGCGGCAGTCCCGATCTAGTGGTGGCACTGCCCGCCGACCTGCTGGAAAGGTTCTACGGCAACAACGCCGCCTCGCGCATCCAACGCCTGGAGGCCGAACTGACGCTGCTGTCGTTTAACCCGCAGCTTTTGGCGACCGAGCCGATTTATTTCGGCGCGGCACTCCAGAACGCCGATGACCCGGAGCAGTCGGCAGGGCTGCACGTCCAGGTTTTGCAGCCGGGGGTCATCAACCTGGGGCAGCGCAGCGGCGCGGAGGCGCAGATGCTCAGCCAGCGTTCGGTTAATGCCGTCATCATCCGGGCGCGCCTGGAGCGCAACCCGGAAACCGGCGCGATCACGACCTTTTTTGACGGCGACCAGATCGGTCAGCCGCTGCCGCTGACCAGGCCGGACGCGCCCCTGCTGCCGGCGCTGTACGTTCGCAGCGGCGGCGCGGTCATCAGCGTTACACGCTGGACGATTTTCCTGCGTTAACCGCGCGCCGAGGGGGTTCTCACCTTTTTCACAGCCGGCATTAATTGACTCTACATTAAAACAGGCGGTATAATTAATCCTAGCTAAATGAAAATCGCTCGTTTGAGGCCAGGGAGGAACAGGCTTGTCCTTGTTCGTGCCGCTGCGATGTATACCTATACGATAAATACGATGACCCCATCATATGTAACAACCCATGAATCGGAAGACGCGGCCCCGGTTGTGCCGCATATTTTGCTGGCCGACGACGACTCCAGCAACCTGGTGCTGCTGCGGCGCGTGCTGGAGCGCGACTATAAAGTGACGGCGGTTCGCAACGGAGACGAGGCGCTTGCCGCGCTCTCCCGCGAAAAATTCCATCTGGCGATTCTGGATGTGGTGATGGGACACACGGACGGCTTGCAGGTGTTAAACTTCGTCCGGCAGATGCCGGAGGGCGCAGACCTGCCGATCATCCTGATTTCGGCGATGGCGCGGTCGGAGGACATCGTGCGCGGCCTGGAAATGGGGGCCAACGACTACATCACCAAACCTTTTGACGTATCGGTTGTGCGGGCGCGCGTGGAACGCCAGATTTTGATTAAACAGGCGCTTGACCAGCGCCAGGCGATCATCAGCTCCCTGCAAGACGCGCAGGTGATGAAGGATAACTTCCTGCGCATCGCCACCCACGACCTCAAAAGCCCGCTGAATAACATCCGGCTGGCGCAGTATTACCTGCGGGACATCATAGGCCAGGACCCGACCGCCGCCACCGCGCTGGACGCGATTGAGGAAACTGTAGACTGGATGAACACGCTGGTTCAGGATTTCCTGGATACCTCCATGCTCAAAAACGGCAAGGCGGAACTTCAGCTTCAGCCGACCAGCGTGGCCGATGTGACCTGGCAGGTGATTGACCGCTACAGCCCCGCCGCCAACCGCAAGGACATCATGATGCTGATGGGCGAGATGGAAGGGCTGGTGCTGGCCGACCCGGCGCGGCTGGCGCAGATCATCGGCAACCTGCTGGGCAACGCGCTTAAATACAGCCCGCACGGCGCGTGCGTGGCGCTTTCTGCCGAAACACGCGGCAGCCGGATACGCATCAGCGTATCCGACGAAGGGCCGGGCATCCCGCCCGCCGAACGCGAGAAGCTGTTTACGGCCTTTGGCCGGGTGGCAGCGGAGACCCCCGACGGCGAAAGCAGCACCGGCCTGGGGCTGTGGGTCGTCAAGGAACTGGCCGAACTGCACGGCGGCGAAGTCGGCGTGGTTTGCCCGCCAGACGGCGGCTCGATCTTCTGGGTGGAAATTCCGCGCTGGATGACGCCCGACGACGATCAGCCGGTGATATAAATCCGAATGCTGTCCGCCTCGTCGCGCACCAGCGCGCCCGGCGGGTAGCGGCGCGCGGCGGCGGCCATCCACAGGTCGCCGATGGCGCTGCCGGCATTGAGGGCGACGGCCAGCGCGACATAATAGGCCGCGCCGTCCGGCAGCACCCACATCAGCCCCATCCCCAACAGCGTTATGCCAACCAGCGGCGCCAGCGCGATGGCGATAAATACATCACGCGGGAACAACGCGCCGTCGGCGGTGGCATACAGCGCGCCTTTGTGGAGCATCAAACCGTAGCGCGGCCTGTGGCCGGCCCAGCGAATCGCCAGCCCATGCAGCCACTCGTGCAGCGGCAAGATGACGGCCAGGATCAAAACCAGCCACAGCCACCAGGGCCAGGAGGGCCCGCCCGGAAACGGCCCGCGCGCCGCCAGCACCAGCGCCCGCCAGCCGGCCATCAGCGCCAGCATAATCGCCAGCGGAACCAACGCCAGCAGGTTCAGCCGCAGGGCCCGGCCCGGCTCCAGCAGAACAAGGTGTTCAGCCTCCCGGTAGCCGTCAGGAAGCTCGTATATGGGCGAGGGGCGGCGCAGCATGAATCAAAAACGCCCGCCGGAGGGCGGACGCTGGCGGCTCACATCTGAAACCCGCCCGATACACGGACGATTTTTTGCTCGTAGTTGTTGACGTATTCCAGCAGCCGCCGGTGCAGCTTTTGCCACTCCGCGCTGCCCAGGATTTTCCGCATGGTATCCAGGTCTTCGGCGATGCCTTCGGTCATAATCTGCGCCTGTTTGGTGCGGCTGTAGGCCGTGTACCAGGCCCCGGTCGGCTCCAGCCCCAGCCGGGTGAGGCCGGGCATCCATTCCCGGACGACAAACTCGAAATAATCCTGCTCACGCTCCTGCTTGATGTCCCAGTGCATCAACAGCTTGACGTTTTCTTTGCCCAATCCAGACATTGCACGGCTCCGCTTTTCATTTCGTTTGAGGCAAAAGGACGACGACCTGGGACTGTTCCGGCAGCTCGCCTGCGGTGACTTTCAGCGCCTCGCTCTCCTGAACTTTGCCGATTCCCATCGCTTTAAGGAACTTATCCACCGGGTCGAGTTGAAATTTCAGCCCCGGCAGGGCATAGTGCATGGGTACGATGAAGTTCGGCTCGATCAAGGCCACCACCTCGGCGGCCTGGGCAGCCCGCAGGCCGTTGCCGCCGCCCACCGGCAGCAGCAGGACGTTCACTTCGCCCAGCGCCTCGATGGTAGACTGGTCGGGGATGTGCGCCAGGTCGCCCAGGTGCAGCACCGTCAGGTTGTCGTAATCGAATAAATAGGCGATATTCATGCGGGCGGTATCCTGTTCGATGAAGTGCATCGCCAGGGCGGTGATGAACACCCCGCCAATTTCGTACTCGCCCGGTCCGGCGATGAGACGCGCATCGCCCTTAACGGCGCTGACATTATTGTGGCCGGATTCCTGGTGGCTGACCGTTACCACGTCGGCCTTAAGTTTGAGGGGCGGCAAACCGATTGAGTCGCCATACGGGTCGGTGACGACCGAGATTTTGTTGCGTTCGGTGATGCGAAAACAACTGTATCCGTACCAGGTGATTTCCAAGACAACCTCGCTGACTGACCGCGTAAAATGGTCATAACCTGATGATAACCAATCCGGGGTGTTTTCTCAAGGCAGGGTGATGAATCCGAACTGGTGTATTACCGAAATCGGGGGCGGGCGAGTTATACAAACGTCCGGCCATGTGCGGCTGGTCGTGCCGCCCACGCCCGCCGGCGTTTACGGTGACGCGCAGATCAGCGATTACGCCGCGCGCCGCGATGTTTGCCGGCTGCCCCCGGCGCGTTTGACGGTGACGGCGCGGGTCGAAGGCGGGCCGATCCGGGGTACGGCGGGTTTCGGTTTCTGGAATCACCCGTTCGCGCCGGGCGAACGCGGCTTCCGGCTGCCGCGCGCGGCCTGGTTTTTTTTCGCCTCCCCGCCCAACGACATGCGCCTGGCGCTGGACGTGCCGGGTTATGGCTGGAAGTGCGCTACCATCCACGCCGGACGGGCGGCCTTTTGGTCGCTGCTGCCGGCTGCGCCGCTCGGTTTTTTGCTGATGCGCGTCCCGGCGCTGTACCGGCGGCTGTGGCCGGTCGGCCAGCGTGCGCTGGGCGTCAGCGAACACGCGCTCAACCCTGGTCTGCTGGCCGAAAACCACACCTACAGCCTGGACTGGCACGCCGACCGGCTGGTCTTCCGCGTGGACGGCATGACCGTCCACCAGACGCGGCACGCGCCCGCCGGGCCGCTGGGTTTCATCGCCTGGGTAGATAACCAGTACGCCGTTGTCACGCCGCAGGGGCGCTTCGGCTGGGGAATCGTGCCGGTGGAGCGCGAGCAGGCGCTTGTGCTGGAAACGATTCGGCTGGAAACCTTCTGACAAGAATAGCACAAAAATTCTATTTTGACCAGGGCAGGGGATAGAAATCTGCGGTTGCGCAATTCGCGCAAATGTTCTACGCTTGGTCGAAAATTAGCTGAGGAGAAAACTCATGTCGCCCGCTCAACCCGATGGTTATCTGGCCATGCCCGCCGCCGGTGAAGGCAGCCCGGTACTGGTTCTGCACCCCTGGTGGGGGCTGAACGACACCATCAAGGCTTTCTGCACGCAGCTGGCCGAAGCCGGTTTTGCCGCCTTCGCCCCAGACCTGTATCATGGCAAAGTTACCGACCAGATTGCCGAAGCCGAAACCCTGAGCGCGGCGCTGGATGCAAACGTCGGCCAGGCACGGGCTGAGCTTGCCGACGCTGTAACATTTCTCAGGCAGCGCGCCGGGTCGGGCGCTTCCGGCATGGCGGTGATCGGCTTCTCGCTGGGCGCGTTTTATGCCCTCGATCTGTCGGTCGCTGCCCCCGACATCATCCAATCGGTCGTCCTCTTTTACGGAACCGGCCCCGGTGATTTCAGCCGCGCGAAAGCCGCTTACCTCGGTCACTTCGCCGAGCAGGATGAATTTGAGCCGCCGTCCAGCGTAACCGGCCTGGAGGAAGAACTGAAGCGCGCCGGACGCCCGGTGACGTTTTATCGTTATCCAGATACAGGACACTGGTTCTGCGAACCTGACCGCGTTCAGGTCTACAACGCGGCGGCGGCAGGCCTGGCGTGGGATCGCACGCTGGCTTTTCTGCGGCGTTCCCCTATCCCGTAGGCAGGGCAATCGCTTCAAAACGTGCGGGCTGTAGTCACTGAGGGCGCGCAAAACTCCCGGATTGAGTTATACTCATATGTATTTCTGGTTTGGGTACAAGATGAAGCGGTTTGTTGTTTTCCCAGTTCTGCTCCTGTTCATCGTTTCCGTCCCGTTTACAGCGAGTGGTGATTTTCAGATCACCGGAACGGTTTATTACGTGCGCCCAGACGGCGGCAGCGTCGAACAATGTACCGGGCTGGCCGACGCGCCGTATGCCGGCAGCGGGGTTCAGCAGCCCTGCGCTTGGAATCACCCGTTTCAGGCTTTGCCCCCCGGCGGCGCGCCGCGCATCAACGGCGGCGATACGCTCATCATCGCGGCTGGCGAGTACCCGATGGGATATGGAGCGCCGGGAGCCGATAACTGCGAAGCCGAAAGCGCGTTCGACTGTCTGATGCCGCCGATCCCCGGCGGGCCGTCGCCCGAACAACCAACGCGCATCCTGGGCGCGGGATGGGATACAGGCTGCGCCGCGCCGCCTGAACTATGGGGTACTGGCCGCCCCTGGTTTATCATCAACATGACCGACTCCAGCAGTGTCGAGGTGAACTGCCTGGAAATCACCGATCATTCCGCTTGCGTCGAAGACCATACCGGGGGACTGGCCTGTGAGCGGGATAACCCACCGTATGGAGACTGGGCATCTTATGGATTGTACGCGGAGGATTCGGCCAATGTGCATCTGGCGAATCTCAATATTCACGGGCTGGCCGCCGGAGGGATTCACGCCGGGCGGCTGCGCGACTGGACGGTAGAAAATGTTCGCATCGCCGGGAATGGCACAGTGGGTTGGGATGGCGACCTGTGGGACGATGACGGAGACGCCAACAGCGGGAGGCTCCTGTTCCGGCACTGGTTGGTGGAGTGGAACGGCTGCGGCGAAACCTACCCGGCAGGCGATCCTGTAGGCTGCTGGGGGCAGGAGGCCGGCGGCTATGGCGATGGCGTTGGCACCGGCGAAACCGGCGGCGATTGGATTATCGAAGACTCGGCATTTCTCCACAATACGTCGGACGGCCTTGATCTGCTGTATCACACCCTGGGCGGCAGCGTCACGCTCAATCGAGTGCGTGCCGAGGGTAATGCAGGCAACCAGATCAAAATCGCCGGGCAGTCTGCCATCACCAACAGTATCCTGGTGGGCAGCTGCGCTTTCTTTGAAGATCAGCCGTTTACCTATTGGGTAGACCACTGCCGGGCATTGGGCAGCACACTGGTTTTTGCCTATACCGGCGGCGAACAGATTTCAGTGGTCAATTCCACGATTTACGGTCAGGGAGACGGATTGCTCGGCGCCGGCCCACGCGAAGGTTTCTCGTGCGATGGCTCGGAAACCCTGACTGCCCGGAACAGCATCTTTATGGGTGATGCCGACTATTTTGACCCATCCGACATCACGTTTATGTTCTACCAGGAGGAATGCGGCAGCCTCAAGCTCGACTCAGATTATAACCTTGCCTACAACGTCAAAAATATGGCGTGTGGGCTGGATGGAGACTTCACCACGTCCGGCAGCCATGATATTTGCCAGAATCCACAGCTTGCCGGGCCGTTCTCCGGGCCTGAGTATGGTATGATGCCCCTGCCCGGCAGTCCGGCCATTGACAGCGGGGACAGCAACATTTGCCCGCCTACCGATTATCTTGGCAGCCCGCGCCCGGCAAACGGCATCTGCAATCGGGGTGCTTATGAATAAGAGTTTATCCGTAAACCCACCAGACAGTGGGCTTAAGCCCACTGTTCTGCTGTCAGATCAATCGGTTTACGGATAGATACTAAGCATACGGCACTTTCCAGATGGCTTCTAGGCCGTACCTTTGCGCTGCGTTTTTCCTCGACGTTATAATCCCCCTCGTCTGTTCACAAACGTTGGGGTGAACGCATGGATAAACCCTTGATTGTGATAACCGGCGCGCCCGCCTGGATGGAAGCGGTTCGGGCGCGGCTGGCGGGCGGCTGTCGCGTGGCGCTGTATACCGAACGCACCAATTACATCACGCGGCTGGTGGACGACCGGGCCGCCCTGCTGCTGGTGGACGGCGACGCGGACGATTGGCGCTTCTGGACGACCACACCGAAAGCCAGCCCGGCCACCCGGCGTATTCCGGTGCTGCTGGTCGCCGCCGAGTCAGACGTTCGCGCCGGGGCGCTGCAAGCCGGGGCCGACCTGGCGCTGTCGCCGGATGGTCTGCCGGAGCAGATCACGGCGCTGGCGCGGGATTACGCCCGCGTGCCGGACGCGGCGCTGGTGGCCGAACTGGACTGCCAGTGCCGGGAGGCACTGCCGCCGCTGGCGGTCGAAGGGGTGGCGAAGTTCAACGCCGGGCAATATTACCCCCAGCATGATCTATTCGAGGAGCAGTGGGTGAACACCCCCGGCCCGGTGCGCGACCTGTACCGGGCGATTTTGCAGGTCGGCGTGGCCTATTACCAGATTGAACGCGGCAACCACCGGGGCGCGCTGAAGATGCTGTTACGCAGCGTGCAGTGGCTGGCGCTGCTGCCGGATGTCTGCCAGGGCGTGGACGTAAAACAGCTCCGCGAGGATTCGTACCGGGTGCGGGCGGAACTGGAGCGCATGAACCCGGCGGACATCGGCCAGTTCGACAGGAGCCTGCTGAGGCCGGTGAAGCTCGTCCCGACATGATGTAGAGGATTGGTTAAGGAGCGTTATGCTGCAACAGTTGAGGGCGGCGCTGCGTCGAGGCAGGAGCGCCGGTTATTATGCATTAACCTGGAATGAGGACTTCGGCTGTCTGGAACAGGGCGGCGGCGGGTATTGGGTGCTGCCGAGCTATCTGGTAATCGGCATGGGCGGGGGCGGCGGTGGCCGCGTGACCGACGAGGAGCAGTATCGCGTCATAAGCGGCAGCGGTTTCGGCTGGCTGGCGTTCGGCCTGCTGCTGGACGGCGCGCCGGGCGTGAATTTCCTGCCGTACATCGGCCTCGGCGGGGGCGGCGCGGGGACGGTGCGCTCGGAACGGGCGGCGCTGGAAGCGGGGCAGAACGTAACAAAAGACCCGGCACGCCGCACCGAAAGCGGCGGCGGCGGCCCGCTGCTGCGAATCGGCATGACGCTGGGGTTTCGTCTCGGCGGAAAGAACGCCGCATTAGTCGGCGTGGACGTGGGCATGGCGTTTGCGCTGGGTATCAAACCCTGGCGATACGTCCGGCTGCTGGGGGGCTGGGCGCGGCAGCATTAGCCGCCTTAACCCAGGTTCAGCAGCGGCTCGGCCAGCAGCAGCGCCAGCGTGCTTACCGCGTCGTTGATTTCCCCGGCGCGCGCCATCGCCAGCACCCGGCTGGCCGGCAGGCTGTGAACGGTCATCACCTCGGCGGGTTCGTGGTGGGTCGCGCCCAGGTGGACGCCGGCTGCCAGATACAGATGCGCATATTCGTCGCCGATGCCCTTCATGGTCGGCGCGCGCATTAAAAACTGCCAGTCTGCCGCCGCGCCGCCGGCTTCTTCTTCCAGTTCGCGCCGGGCGGCCTCCAGCGGCGTTTGGCCGTCCTCGACCCGGCCAGAGGGCAGTTCCCATCCCCAGGCTTTCAGCGGATAGCGGTAGTGGTACAGCAGCACGATTTCGCCGGCGGTTGTGACCGGCACAATCCACACGGCATCATGCATTTCGACCACGTTATAAACACCTTCAATGCCGCCGGGCAGCAGAATGCGATCCTGCCGGACGCCGTACCAGGGGCATTCCCAGGCGCGGCGCGACGAAAGCGTGGTGATGGGGTGCGAGTCGGTTATCATCAACATTCCTTATATGCAGGCCGCCATTAACCCGCCATTATAGCCGAATGAGAAAGACAAGGCACGCCTAACGCCATCATGAGGGCTATCGCATGAAGATATTTCGTCTTGATAAGCGGGCTTTCGCCTTCTACCCCCTCCCCCAAACCCCCTCCCCGAATTCAAGGAGGGGCTTAATGCAGTTCTTACATCCCCTTTCTCTGCGCGCGGGGAAAGGGGGCCGGGGGGATAGGGGTTGATGTGACGCAAAATTACAGTTTGATGCGTAAGCCCTGCAGCCGTGCGCCCCTACAGGCCATCATTCCATTGTCTGCCGGGGCGTACAGCCGTGCGCCCCTACTCGGAACTTAGAACTTTTCCGGGTAGACCTGCCGCGCCAGCTGCTCCTCCTGCTCGACCAGCGCGCGCAGCGTGTTCAGCCCTTCGTTCCAGAAGTTCAGGTCGGTCAGGTCTACGCCGATTTTGGCGAGAATCTGCTCCGGCCAGTTGGAGTCGCCGGCGGCCAGCACGTCCACGAACAGCGGCACGAACGATGCGCCGCGCTCCCGGTACAGATTAAAGAGTGCCAGCACCAGCAGTTCGCCAAAGGCATAAGCGTACACATAACCCGGCGTGCTGAGGAAATGCGGCACGTAGCTCCACCAGATGCCGTAATCGCCGCTCAGGTTCACGCTGTCCCCGAACATGGCGCGCTGAGTGGTCAGCCAGATGTCGCTAAAACGCTCGGTCGTCAGTTCGCCTTCGCTGCGGCGGGCGGTGTGGAAACCATCCTCGAAGCGGTTCATCGAAACCTGCCGGAAGATGGTAGCGAAGCTGTCCTCGATCTTCTGCGCCAGCATCGCCAGGCGGGCTTCGGCGTCGGGTTCTTTCGCCATCAGGTCATTAAACACCAGCATTTCGCCAAAGGTGGAAGCCATCTCGGCGGTGGTCAGCGGCGTATACATGCCGAAAATGCCCTGCGCTTCAGCGGCCAGGTAGCCGTGAATGCCATGTCCCAGTTCGTGGGCCAGGGTCATCACGTCGCGGGGTTTGCCTTCGTAGTTGAGGAATACGTAAGGATGCGCCGACGGCACAGCGGGATGGCAAAACGCGCCGCCGCGTTTGTTCGGCAGCACCGGCGCGTGAATCCAGCTTTCGTTAAAGAAACGCGCCGCGATTTCGGCAAAACGCGGGCTGAAGGCGTCGAAAGCTTTCAGCACGATTTCGCGGGCTTCGTCCCAGGTATAGAAGGTGTCGCCTTCGGGGATGGGCAGCGGCGCGTAGCGGTCGTATTCAGTCAGTTCGTCCAGGTCCAGCAGGATACGTTTGAGGCGGTAGTGCCGCGCTACAATCTCGTAATTCGACGTGACGGCCTGGATGAGCGCCTCCACCACCGCGTCCGGGGCTTTGTTGGCGAGGTTGCGTGAGGAAATCCAGCCGGGATACCCGCGCCGTTTGTCGTCGGAGGCTTTGTCGGCAGCCAGCACGTTAAAGATATAGGTCAGTTCCATCGCCTTGCCGCGCAGGGCGGCGGTGATGGCGGCGCTGGCCTTGCGCCGCGTTTCGCGGTCGGTCTCGTGCAGTTTGGTGAGCGCCTGCGTCAGCGTGATCTGCTGGCCGTCGTAATCCGCCCGAATGGCGCTGGTAAGCTGCGTGAAAAAACGCACCCAGGCCGAGCGCCCGGTGACGGATTTTTCCACCAGCAGTTGTTCTTCGATCTCGCTCAGTTGGTAGGGTTTGTAGCGGCGTTCGGCTTCCAGGTAATGCCGGTAGTCGGCCAGCGTCGGGGCGTTGAGCAGCTTTTGGGCGGTTTCATCGTCGGCCTCGTTCCATTCCAGTTCAAAAAACAGGAGCTTCTGGTTAATCATCGCCCCATATTCGGTGACTTTCTGGATCAGCGCACCGTACTGCGGGTTGGCTGTGTCGGTGCTGTAGAGCAGTGACGCGAACGCGCCGATGCGCCCACTGCGGTCGTAGATGGTTTCCAGCGTTTTCAGCGCGTCCACCATTTCTTCGGCGTCCAGTTGGGCGACACGCCCGCGATAGGCGGCGGCGAACTCGTCCGCCTGGGTATCAAGCTGCTCCATGTCGCGCTGCATGGCGGGGTCGTCGGCGCCGGCGTAAAACACCGATAAATCCCAGATCACATTTTCCGCGCCGGTCGTTCGCTCAACTGCTGCTTTAACCATGATTGTATTCAACTTTCTCTCTTTAACGGTTAAACAGGGAAATAGTAGCGGATAACGAAGCGGCTTTCAACAGATTTCGCCGCCGCCGCTGTACAACTACTGCTGAAGCAGCAGAAATGGTTCAAAACAGCGCCCTGATTCAAAGCCGATATAGGCGCCGTCGGGGCCGGCTGCCAAACCCGCCCGTTTTTTCGTTTCTGGGTCAGATGACGCCCAGGCTTTTGCCCACTCGCTCGAAGGCGGCCAGGGCGGTTTCCAGGTCTTCCGGCGTGTGGGCGGCGCTGTTCATCACCCGGATGCGCGCCTTGCCTTTCGGCACGGTTGGGAAGCCGATTGCCATCGCAAAGACGCCTTCCTCGAACAGCCGCCGGCTGAACTGCTGCGCCAGCGGCGCTTCGCCCAGCATCACCGGCACGATGGGCGTCTGGGTGACGCCGGTATCAAAACCAAGCTGTTTCATGCCCTGTTTGAAAGTTTCGGCGTTGGCCCACAGCCGGTCAACCAGTTCGGTGGATTCGGCCAGCATGTCCACCGCTTCCAGGCAGGCGGCCACGTCCGGCAGCGTCATGGCGCTGCTGAACAGGAAAGGCCGCGCCCGCTGTTTCAACCAGTCAATCAAAATCTGTTTGCCGGCCACCATGCCGCCCACCACGCCGAAGGCTTTCGACATCGTGCCGACCTCGATATCCACCTTGTCGTGTAACCCGAAATGATCCACAATGCCGCGCCCGCCGTTTCCCAGCACGCCTTCGCCGTGCGCGTCGTCCACCATCAGCAGAATATCGTGTTCCTCGGCCACCTCATACAATTCCGGCAGGGGAGCGATGTCGCCGTCCATGCTGAAGACGCCGTCGCTGATAATGATGCGCCGCCCGTACTCGCCGGTCTGGGCAATCTTCTTTCGCAGGTCATCTACGTTATTATGTTCGTAGGCCACGATTTCGGCGCGGCTCAGGCGGCAGCCGTCAATGATGCTGGCGTGGTTAAGCTGGTCGCTGAAGATTACGTCCCCCTTGCCAACCAGCGCCGGGATGACGGCGATATTGGCATTAAAACCGCTCTGGAAGGTCAGCGCTGCCTCGACCTTTTTGAAGGCGGCCAGCTTGTTTTCCAGTTCCAGATGCAGTGTGGTCGTGCCGGCAATCGAACGCACCGCCGCCGGGCCGATGCCCATGCGATCAATCGCGGCTTTGGCGGCTTCGCGCAGGCGCGGGTGGTTCGCCAGCCCCAGATAATTGTTGGAACACAGGTTTAACACGCGCCGCCCGTCCACCTCCAGCCATGCGCCTTGCGGGCTGTTAAGCGCGCGGATGGTATTGTACAGGCCCTGTTCGCGCAGGGCGTTCAGTTCGGTTTCAATCCAGGCCAGTTTTTGAGACATCAAAAAACCTCGCGTAATCAGGGCGAAAAATCCGCCCGGCTGCAAACTTACCGCCGATAAATAACCCATGACGGCTGCACCATTTTGCCGAATCCATCTTAACGCGGGTCGTAGTTCGGCGCAAAACCAGGTTTTTTGTTGACTCTCGACAGTGAAAGAGAAGGTTTTTTGTCAGATTTTCCACCATGAAGTTTTGTTACAGCCCTTTACAATTGCGCGCATTGTCCAACTTTTAGTGAAGTTGACGAAAACGGAGCGCAAGATGGTATCAATCGAACAGGAAAAAACCGGGTTACTCCCCCCTGATGACGTAAAGGCGTCCCCCGCCGCGCTGTTGGAGTGGGCGCGTCAGAGCGGCGTGGTCGAGGTGGATGTGAGGTTTACCGACATTCGCGGTATTGTCCAGCATTTCAGCGTGCCGCTGAAGAACTTCGACGTAGACATTTTCACCGACGGCATCGGTTTCGATGGGTCGAGCATTCAGGGTTTCCAGACGATCAACGTTTCCGACCTGAATTTGCTGCCCGACCCGACGACAGCGTTCATTGATCCCATCCCGGCCAAACCCACGCTCACTCTGCTCTGCGATGTGATGGATGTGGACGGCCACCCCTACGCCCGCGACCCGCGCGGGGTGGCGCGCCGAGCCGAAGCGTATCTACGCAGCACCGGCATCGCCGATGTATGTTACTTTGGGCCGGAAGCCGAATTTTTCATCTTCACCGGCGTGGCTTACGAGTCCACCAACAACGGCACGTTTTATAAGGTCGAGTCGTCGTCGGGCTTCTGGGGTACGGGCGAGATGGGACAGGGCTACCGCCCGCGCATCAAGGAAGGTTACTTCCCCATTCCGCCGACCGACAAACTGCAAGACCTGCGCGCTGAAATGGTCGCCACGCTGATGAGCGTGGGCGTGGACGTGGAAGTGCATCATCACGAGGTCGGCGGCGCAGGGCAGGCCGAGATTGATATGCGTTTCTCTCCCCTGCTGCGGATGGCCGACAGCCTGCAAATCTACAAGTACATCATCCGCAACGTGGCCTACAAAGCTGGTTACACTGTGACCTTCATGCCGAAGCCAATTTTCGCCGACAACGGCTCCGGGATGCACTGCCACCAGTCGTTATGGAAGGCGGGCGAGCCGCTTTTCTTCGATAAGGACGGTTATGCCATGCTCAGCCAGACAGCGCTGTATTACATCGGCGGCATCCTCAAACACGCGCCGGCCATCCTGGCCTTCGCCGCGCCGACCACCAACAGCTACCGCCGACTCGTGCCGGGTTACGAAGCGCCGGTCAACCTGGTGTACAGCGCCCGCAACCGTTCGGCGGCCATTCGTATCCCGATGTACAGCAGCAGTCCGAAGGCCAAACGCATCGAGGCGCGTTTCCCCGACCCGACCGCCAACCCATATCTGGCCTTCAGCGCGCTGATGATGGCCGGCCTGGACGGCATCCAGAATAAGATTGACCCCGGCGCGCCGTCGGATTATGACCTGTACGAGTCGCACAATGGCAAGCCGACCCCGACCGTGCCGGGCAGCCTGGCCGGCTCGCTGGAAGCCCTGGCGAACGACCATGCCTTTTTGCTCAAGGGCGATGTGTTCTCGCGGGACTATATCGAAAGCTACATTGAGTACAAGATGGCGCACGACGTGGACGCAGTGGCGCTGCGCCCACACCCGTATGAGTTTGTGCTGTATTACGACGCTTAAGAACAATCGGCTTAAGCCCATTGTCTGAACCGCTTCTCCTCCTCAGCCGCAGCCGCGCGGGAAACATCTCCGCGCGGTTCGCTTTTCCCGGCGACGGTTCAGTGTCGGTTGGCGATGGCGTCAATCCAGGGAAGGTGTTCCTCGTAATGGCCGTAAGTGTTACCAACGATATAGGCATATACCGGCCTGTCGGTGGTCGAGTTGGGGGCATAGTCCCGGTAGGGGCGCATCAGGTCGGCGTCGGCCAGCGTTTGAAGGTGGTCAACCAACCTCCGGTGAGACTCCTGGAAGCTGTTCAGCACATCTTCCAGAGATTTGTCGTGGTGGCGCTGCTGGATGACCGCGTTCATCCGGTCGTAATCGCCGCTCTCCCAGGTTTTGGCGTCCAGCCCCATACGCTCCGGGCGTGACTGCCGGCGCAGCAGCGCATAAATGCCGTCTTCCCACACGGCCAGATGCATCAGATGATCTTTGACCGTCCAACCGGCGGCGTCGGTCGGCAGGGTCATCTGTTCCACCGTCAGCGTTTTTAAGTATGCCTGAAATTCATCCCAACCCTGCTGCATCCGCCTGACCAGTTCGGCTGTCGTCACCTGGATTTCGTCACTCATAAGGGGCATCCTTTGTATAAACTCACCATCTTCGCCGGTTAGCGTCGGCCTGTTTACCCGTCCGTCAATATCTGGTCTACCGCCGAGGCCAGTTCCCGCAGCGTGCCGACTTTGTAGACGCCGTTCGCCAGCGGCGCGTAGCGGTGCATGTCGCTGTCGCCCGTCCCCCACAGGCTGGGCGGCTCCGGGCAGAACCACAGCAGCCGCCGCGCCCGCCGCTGCATATCCTGGGCGATGTCCAGGCGCGGGTCGTTGTAATTGTTGCGCCCATCCCCCAGGATGATGACGGTGGTTTTGCCGGTGATTTTGTCCATGTGATCGCGTTTGAAGGTGTTCAGGCTATTGCCCAGGTCGGTGTTGTAATAACCGGGGCGGTGTTCCGAAAGCACCTGGCCGACGGCCTCCTGCGGCTGTTTGTGTTTAAACACCATACTGATGTCGGCCAGATCGCTGATGAAGATAAAACTGTCGGTGCGGGCCACCTGATCTTGCAGTTCGTAGATGAGCGTCAGCAGAAATTCAGCGCAGTAGCGCATGGAGGTGCTGACATCGCAGATCAGCACCAGGCGCGGTTTAACGTGCCGAGTGCGGAACTGAAGCTCAATCGGCACGCTGCCGTAGCGCATATTGTGGCGCATGACTCGGCGCGGATCCATGTCGCCGGCGTTGGCGCGTTTTTGCCGCAGCGATGCCCGGCTGCGTAACCGCGCCGCCAGCCGCCGGATTTCGTCGCGGATGGCGTCCACCTCGCTCTGGCCGAGCTGCGTGAACGGCACATCCAGCAAGTCCGGTTTGGGCTGCGGCTCCTGCTGCGCCATCTGCTGGGCCAGTGCTGCGCCCACGTAGTTAGAAATCTGCTCGGACAGTCCTTCGGCGTTCTGCTGAAGCATCTCGCGCAGTTCCTGACGCGCCTGCTCGCTCATACCCATCTGCCGCAGTTCTTCGAGAAGCTGCTCGATCAATTCTTGAAGCTGCTGCATCCCGGCCTGCCGGTTCATGCGGCGCTCGAACCAGTGGCGCTGGTACATCTCGCTGCCCTGGTCAAGCCCGGCCTGCTGCCCCATCTGGTCAAGCTGCTCCTGGCTGAAGGGACGCCCCTGGAGAAGCTGCTGAAGAAGCTGCCGGAGCGCGCGCGTATCGCCCATCAGCGAGCGCAGGGCTTCCTGGAGGCGCTGCTGATCTTCCGGCGAGAGGTTGTCGGGGATGTTCTGCATGGGCGGCACGCCGGAGCCGAAAAAGAGCGGGAAAAAATAATCGAAGGTCTGGTGGTCGCGGCCTTCCTTGACCAGCGTTGTCCGCAGCACGGAGCGGAAAAAATCGCGGTTGGACGCGCCCACCGCTTCCACGCCGAACATGGCGTCCTGGCTTTCGGCCAGCGAAATCCGCACGCCCGCCGCCCGCAGCGCCCGAATGAATTCGACCATGCGTTTATCCATGACTGTCAGCCCTTCGTCTTATTCAATCCGAATATTTAATCGGCGGCCTTCGCCGGAAGCTGATCGCCCGACGAGGACGGTAAAATGCTGATTTCCTCGCCGTCGCGCACCATCGTCGGGTCGGGCGTGTACAGGCCGTACTGGTCGAAGAAAGCGCGAATCTCCGTCGCCATCAGCTCTTCTTTTTCCATCAGCAGGTTCGCCAGCGCCTCGACGATATGCGCGTTCTGGCGCAGCGCCTCGCGCGTTTGCTGGAGCGTGCGCTGGTAGGTTTCCTCCATCGCCTCTTTCATCTCCGGCGTGGTTTCGGTGCTGATGCCCCACAGCGAAATGCTGTAGGACATAGCCGCGCCCAGCGTGCCAAGCATTCCGGCGCTCGCCATCAGGCGCAGCAGCTGGCGCACCCGGTTGAAGTCGTCGCCGCGCTCGAAACCCAGCGTTTGTTTGCTGCCACCGAAAAACTCGATTTCCGCTGCTTTGGGGGCGACGGCGACTTTGAGCCGCTGCAAAAGCTCGTCGCGGGTGATGAGTCCCTGGTAGGCCTCGCGCGCCGGGTAATAGGTGATGTGCGCGAACTTCGACCCCTGGCGGATGATGGTCATCCGCGCGATGCGGTGTTCTGGCAAAAACAGCCGGACGGCAGTGGCTTTGGCGGCCTCGCGGTAGGCCAGCCGCCGGCGGCCCTCCTCCGACATATGTTTGATCGGCGCGCGCAGCCCCATCTCGTGTTCCGGCTGCGCCCGCTGGAAGTCGGCATAAGTGATATAGCGCCGCCCGCTGAACAGCGCATAACGCAGCGACTCGTTAAGCAGATACTTGAGGTCAGCCGGGGTATAACCGGGTGTTTCGCTCGCCAGGATGGATGGATCCATGCTGTCGTCATGCGCCATTTTGCTCAGATAATAGGCGATGATGTCGCGGCGGCCTTCCATGTCCGGCACGTCCACGCGGATTTTTTTGTCGAAGCGGCCAGGGCGCAGCAGCGCTGGGTCGAGCGCGCCGATGCGGTTGGTCGCGCCCATCGTCAGGACGCGCTTTTCCGGCTTGGGCGGCTTGCGGCGCAGGATGCGTTTGTACCACCAGGTACGCAGGCGGGCGCGCCAGCCGTGTTCCAGGCTGAAGCCGCTCATCTCAATCAGCATGGTGCTGAGCAGCCCCATATCGCCGCCGCCGAAGAAACCGCCGTTCGCTCCGCCCCAACCGCCGTTGTTCACGTTGGTGACGCCAGAGCGCGAGCCGATGGCATCAATTTCGTCCAGGAAAACTACTGCCGCGCCGTACTCTTTGGCGGCCTTGCGGGCGCGGCCATACATCCGCATCACTTTAAACGCGCCCATGCCCATGAACATCGCTTGCAGTGAGGACGTGTCTACGTAAAAAAACGGCACGCCGGCCTCGGTGCTGATGGCCTGCCCCAGCCAGGTTTTGCCCGTTCCGGGCGGGCCTTCCAGCAGCAGGCCGTTGAGCGGTTCGCCGCCCGCGCCTTCGTAAGCCTTCACGCCGCGCAGCAGCATAACCACCTGGCGCGCCTGTTCCAGGATTTCCGGCTGGCCGCGATAGTCGGCAAAACTGACGCCCTCCGCGCCGGGCATGATGGTATACATCCGCGACCGGCTGAGGAACCAGAACATCAGCACGAACTGGGACAGGAAAATCAGGATGATCGCTAAAAGCTGGATGACAAAACCCAATACTGTGATGAGGAAAGTC
>JAPKMO010000053.1 GCA_026645945.1 Anaerolineae bacterium | reverse complement strand
CGACGTGACTCTGGTTATGCCGCGTTTCTCACTCGGCCAGACGACCGACGCGCCTATCCGCCGGCTGGTTCTGAACTATCTGGCGCGGGAGGTAGATCAAGACCTGTTTAACCGGCTGCTAAACCCCGCCAACATCCAGGAAATCAACCTCCAGCGCGACTCCAGCGGCGAAACTGCATCCAACTTCGATACCGATTTTGTCGTCGTTTATGTGTTCGCGGTGGCCCTGATGCTGAGTGTGTTCATCACCAACGGCTACCTGATGCAGACCATCATCGAGGAAAAAGAAACCCGGCTGATCGAAATCCTCATTTCCGGGATGCGCCCCACGCAGCTTTTGGCCGGTAAAATTGTGGCGCTCGGTTTGTTGGGGCTGCTGCAAATTGTCGTCTGGGTGGCCGCCCTGCTGCTGCTGGCGAACATCGCCACCGGCAACGCTATTCCGGTGCTGGCGTCTATCGCCAATATCTCGCTGCCGCTGGACAAAGTGCTGATCCTGCTGCTGTATTTCATCTTCGGCTACCTGTTTTTCGCCGGAGCCTACGGCATGGTCAGCGCCATCTCAACCTCGATGCAGGAAGGTCCGCAGTTTGCCGTCATCTTCACCCTTCCGGCGGTTATCCCGCTGTATTTCCTGGCGATCTTCATCGAATCGCCGGATGCCGCGCTGCCGACTATCCTCAGCCTGTTTCCGGTTACGTCCCCGTTGGCGATGGTGATGCGTATTTCCATCACTACCGTCCCGATTGCCCAGATTTTGCTCAGTCTGGTACTGCTCATCGCCCTGGACGTGTTGATGATCTGGATGGCGGGGCGGTTGTTCCGCGTGAATACACTGCTGGCCGGGCAAACGCCAAAACTGAAAGACATCCCCAGGCTGCTGCGCGGCTAAAAAAGGGCGCGCATTGGCGCACCCTCTTTCAATCCTGTGTTATACAACGAGGCAAACCATCTGCCGGTTTGCCTCGTTTGTTATTTCAGGCCGAGGCCCAGGTAATCAATCCCGGAATAAACATCGTCCGCAGATAGGGATGATAGGGTAAAACACGCACCGAAAGGCCGCGTTCGCCGCTGGTATTGTAGGAAATACGCCCCGTAAAGCGATACTGATGGTCGCCATCCCGCCCCGCCGGCTGCATGTCCACCACGCCGTCGTTCTGGGCGCTGATCTCGCCGCGCGTGTTCAGGTCGCCGTAATAAAGCTGCACGCGCACGTCCTCCGGTGTGAGCTTGCCCAGGTCAACCAGCGCGCTGATTTCAATTTCCGAGCCGACCTTGAGCAGCTTGGGCGGAACCTCCACACTGTTAATACGAACCTGGCTCCAGACGCTCTGCAATTTATCCCGCCAAGCCGCGTAGTTCAGCCCATTATTATCCTGGAGCATCTTCAGGCTGTTTTCGTAGTTCGGCATATATAGCTGTTCGGCGTATTCCTGCACCATGCGCTGCGTGTTAAAATATGGCGCCAGCTTGCGCATACTGTTTTTCACCTTGCCGATCCACTCACGCGGCAGGCCGTCCCGACCTCGATTATAAAACATCGGAATGATGTCCTGCTCCAGGATGTTATACAACGCCTGGCTTTCAATGTAGTTCTGCTGTTCCCATTCTTCATCGGTGTACTCTTCACCGCTGCCGATTGCCCAGCCGACTTCCGGGGAGTACCCCTCCGCCCACCAGCCATCCAGGATGCTGCAATTTAAACCGCCGTTGTAAATGACCTTCATGCCGCTGGTGCCGCTGGCCTCTTTAGGCCGCTGCGGCGTGTTCAGCCACACATCCACGCCCTGAATCAGATGGCGGGCAATGTTCATGTCGTAGTTTTCGAGGAACACAATCGCGTGGCGAAAATCATCCCCGCGCGACAGATTAACAATCTGGCGAATTAAATCCTTGCCGCCGGTATCGTGCGGGTGCGCTTTGCCGGCGAAGATAATCTGCACCGGATAGTCCGGGTTGTTCAAAATACGCTTCAAACGCTCCAGATCGCGGAACAGCAGGGTCGCGCGTTTGTAGGTCGCAAACCGGCGCGCGAAACCGATTGTCAGCGCGTCGGGGTTGAGAACTTCGTCGGCGGCTTCAATCGCGCTCTGCGACGCGCCGCGATGAACAAGCTGCTGACGCAGCCGGCGGCGGGTGAATGCCACCAGACGTTCGCGCCGGCGCTCGTGCGTGCGCCACAGTTCGGCATCCGGGATGTCATCCACGCCCTGCCAGGATTCAGGCCGCGCTTCCGCCACCCGCCAAGCCGGGTCAAGATAGCGATCCAGCAGCGTCCCCATCTCCCGGCTGATCCAGGTCTGCACATGCACACCGTTGGTCACAGCGCCGACCGGCACTTCCTTCTGCGGCACGCCCGGATAAACCCACTGCCACAAATTGCGCGAAACTTCGCCATGCAGTTTTGCCACGCCGTTGGACTGCGCCGACACATTCAGCGCCAGCACCGGCATCGAAAACAGTTCATAACTGCCCATGTTTTCGCGCCCCAGGTCAAGGAACTCGTCGCGGGTCAGCCCCAGCGATTTACTGTAGTCGGTGAAGTGTTCATCCATCAAATCGAAGCCGAAACGTTCCAGGCCCGCCGGCACCGGTGTGTGCGTGGTGAAAATGTGGCTGGCCGACATCACCTCCTTCGCCTGCCGGAAGGTCATCTTCTGCTCGACCATGAGCTGCCGGATGCGCTCCAGCGCCAGAAAGGCCGAGTGGCCCTCGTTCATATGGCAGATCGTCGGGCGCAGGCCGAGCGCATCCAGCGCCCGAATACCCCCAATGCCCAACAGGATTTCCTGGCGAATGCGCGTCCGGCGGTCGCCGCCGTACAGCCGGTCGGTCAGGTTACGATCTTCCTGGCGCGGGTTGTCGTCAATGTTCGTATCCAGCAGGAACAGCGGCACGCGCCCCACCTGCACCTTCCAGATCTGCGCGTACAGGTCGCGCCCAGGCAAAGGCACGGTGATTTTGATCGGCGTGCCATCGGCTTTCATCTGAAGCGTCACGGGCAGATTGGCGTAATCGTTCAGGGGATAAAGTTCCTGCTGGTAGCCATCAACATTTAAATACTGCTGGAAGTACCCCTCCTGGTATAAAATGCCGACCCCCACCAGCGGCAGCCCCAGGTCGCTGGCGCTTTTCAGATGGTCGCCGCTTAGCACCCCCAGGCCGCCGGAGTAATTCTGCAAACATTCGGTAATGCCGAACTCCATCGAAAAATAGGCGATGATCGGCTTCGGCAAATGTCCGTAATGCGCTTCGTACCAGGTGCCTTCGGGGTGGTCCATGTACTGGTCGAACGACTCGCACACCGCGCGAAAATGCGCCATAAATGCGCGGTCATGATAAGCCGCCTCCAACCGTTCCTGACTCAACCGTCCCAGCATCCACACCGGGTTATGGTTCGTCTCTTCCCATAGGTCGCGGTCCAGGCGTCGAAACAGCGCGATGGTTTCGTGATCCCACGCCCAACGTAAGTTATAGGCCAATTCCTGCAGCCGATGAAGTGGCCCCGGCAAGTTGGGGACGACATTAATCCTGGCGACAGGTTTAATCATTCAGCGTTCTCCTGATTTGTTTTCAGCACAAGTTTATGCTGCCCCTCAGGGCGCAATTTTGAAGCATAGCGCGATTCAGCATCACTTGGCAACCGCGATTCGGCAAAAACCTCATCAAAACTCGCCTGTTTTCGCACTTACCAGTGTGCTAAAATTATCTTAAGCTGATACTTTTCGTTCAGAAGGAGACAGCGTGGATGTTGAAAAAGCAAATGCTGAAGAGCAAGCCTATCTGCAAAGTGACGTTTACCCTACCGGAAGCGATCAAAGCGGAAACCGCCTATCTGGTTGGCGATTTTAATGCCTGGGATGAACAAGCCACCCCAATGAAAAAACTGAAGAACGGTCACTTCACCGTTACCCTCGAACTGGAAGCCGGTCGAGAATACCAGTTTCGTTATCTGGTTAACAACACCGAATGGCATAACGACTGGCACGCCGATAAATACGTCCCCAATCCGTTCAGCGGCGATAATTCGGTTGTCACCACCTGAAAGCAGTTACCAGCCAGGTTTCAAGCGCCCGTGTTTGTAATAGGGCAATCGCATATGAAAACTTAATGGGTTTTCAAAAGGTCATTGTGGTTCGATAAAGGCCGTTTCGCGGGTAGGGGCGCAAGGCCTTGCGCCCCTACGAACCACCATAACCCTGTATGGCTCCGAACCTGGCATGATATGCAATTGCCCTGTGTTTGTAAAAAGCCGGGCGTTTTTAACTTTTCAGCAAATCGAGATTAAACTCCTCCAGCACGCTGTTCAAAATCGCTGTCCCGTTCGTGGCGCTGGTATTTGACCGGACGACCGCCATATCCAGCGGAAAACGATCATTCAAATCCTGGCCGGTCGCTTTCTGTGCCAGCGTCAGGGCGGCTGCCGCGCAGGCAACGGCGTAACGCGGCTGCCGGCCTTCCAGCCGGTTGTCGGTAAAGGTGTAGCTGTTGTACATGCGCTGTGTTAACCGCTGCGCGAAAAATAACTGTTCCAACTGCTGCCGGTGTTCCGGGCTGATCTGCGGGATATTTTCGGTGATAAAATCGTCGGCAGAAACAGCGCCCAGGATAACCGGCGCATACTGGTTGCGGAGCTTCCAGGGGTCTGCATGATAGAGCCTGACTAACTCCTCGTAGACGCGATCTACCTCGCTGGCCGCATTATCCAGGGCGCGGCGCAGAGCGCCTTTCCAGGTCGTATCCTGGTGCTGGTCGGCGTAGCCGGTTAACCACTGTGTCAGCCCTTCATAATTTCCCCAACTGCTCAGTTCTTTGATATGCACCGTTCGTTTAGGGGGATTCTGGGCAAAATACTGGTCGAGCGTGATAATCCGGTATCCGGCCCTGGCCGCTTCATACTTCACCAGCCAGTACAGAAATTCCTCTTCTCCGGCATAATGATGGCCGAACGTTTCGCCCGCCGTCGCCAGCAGCAGCAGCCGTCCGACGTGCTTGCGCGCGGGGGACAACACCTGATCGCACCAGCTCCCTGCCCCGCCTAATGTGTGGATGTTGAACGAAATTTCAGCCGACAGGCGGTCGTGGCGCACAAAAACGGCGATGGACTCGGTATCGGAAAGCTGCACCCGGTACGGCCCGGCGCCGCCGCCCGGCGGCAAATCCAGAATTTGTTTCTCCGCCAGAACGGTATATTGAATCCCGGCCTCGACCAGCAGCCGCAGTGTTTCGATGTCAACCGCCATTTCCGGCAGCCAGAAACCCAGCGGCTTGCGGCCATACCGTCCTTCAAAAGCTGAAATACCCCAGTAAATCTGGGTGCGTTTATCACGCTTGCGCGCCAGCGGCAGGATAATATGGTTGTAGGCCGTTGCCAGCGCGTTGCCGGCAGGGGCGTGGGCTGCCGCCGTCTGTTGGTCGGCTTTTAGCAGCGCCTGATAAACGTCCGGCGCATTGGCCTGAAGCCATTTAATCAACCCTTCGGCGAAACTGAAGCTGATGTGGTCGAAGTTACCTCGCTCCGCGTTAGGACGATACGACTGCACCGTGATGCGTTCGTTCCAGTTAGGATAAGGGGCGGCTTCCGGCTCGACGCCAATGACATTATTAAGCGGATTCCCTCGCGGTGGTTGGCTGAAATGACCATGCACGCATAGGTAGCTGCGTTCAAACTTTGACACCCGCGCCTCCTCTGTTGATCCGGTACCTACTTCTCATCTTAATCGAGAGAAGCTGCCCGCCAAAGTGATGTTGCTCTGCAATCTGCCGGAGTTATTTCTTGACTTTATGGCCGATCTCCGTATGGCTGGGAACGCTCTTGGTCGGATACTGGCCGAAGTCCTCCAGTCGCAGATCGGTACCCAGGATCACGCTGTGACCGATTGTATAACCCGCCGGGATATGAGTATTTTTACCCACACAGGTGATTCCCAGTTCGCCCATATCCGTAATTTTGCCCACCCGCGCGTTGTGGCCGATGACCACGATCTTGTCCAGGATGCAGCGTTCCACCACTGCCCCGGCTTCGATATAGGTATCGGTCAGCACAATTGATTCGCGCACGATGGCGTTTGGCCCCACATAAACCCCTGGCGAGAGAACGGAATTTTCAACCACCGCCCCTTCCGAAATCACCGAGCCATCGGTAATCAGGCTGTTACGTACTGTCGCGCCGGTGTGGATATGAACCGGCGAGCGTTCCTCGCTGCGCGTATGGATCACCCAGGTGCGATCATTTAAGTTCAACGACGGCGGCGACGCGATCAAATCCATGTGCGCTTCCCAGTAAGCATCCACTGTACCGACATCCACCCAGTAGCCGCCATAAGGATAAGCAAAAACCTGCATCCCCTCAATAATCATGCGCGGCAGAATATCCCTGCCGAAATCGTGATTCGATGTCCGGCGCTTCTGATCTTCCTGGAGCTGCTGTTCCAGCATACCGTAGTTAAAGACATAAACCCCCATACTGGCAAGGTTGCCGGGCGGGTTGGCCGGCTTTTCCACGAACTCACGCACGCGGTAATTTTCGTCAACGTCCAGAATACCGTAGCGGTTGGCCTCATCCATCGGCACGCGGATGGTGCAAACCGTTGCATCGGCTTTGTGTTCGCGGTGGAACTGAATCAGGACATCGTAATCCATTTCATAAATGTGATCGCCGGACAAAATCAGCACATAATCGGGCCGCCCCCGGCGCACAAAGTTGATATTCTGGGCCACCGCATCGGCTGTTCCGGCGTACCAGTCGGTATCCTGCCGCCCTTTATAGGGCTGGAGAATCTGCACGCCGCCTGTAAACGACCGGTCGAGGTCCCAGGGCCGCCCACGCCCGATGTGGTCGTTCAGGCTGTGCGGGCGATACTGGGTCAAAATCAGCACATCAAAAATATTCGAGTTGACACAGTTGCTTAACGTAAAGTCAATAATGCGATATTTGCCGGCGAAAGGCACCGCCGGCTTGGCGCGTTTGGCCGTCAGCGTACTCAGCCGCGTTCCTTCGCCTCCTGCCAGAATAACCGCTTTTACTTTTGCCATGAAAATCCACCTCGTCTTTTGATGAGTGCCTTGCGATAAACATCTATGTACTGCCGGGCGCTGTTTTCCCAGCTAAAATCCACCAGCATCGCCCGGCGCTGCATCTGCTGCCAGGCATCGCGCCGGTGATGGTAGACATCCAGCGCCCATTGAACGGTGTGATACAGCGCGTCGGCTTCCTCCCACAGGAAGACAAAACCTGTTCCACGCTCCGCCGGGCCGTTATCATAATTAATCACCGTATCCGCCAGCCCGCCGGTTTCGCGCACCACCGGCAGCGCGCCATAACGCATGGCGAGCATCTGGCCGATGCCGCAAGGTTCGTAGTGGCTGGGCATCAGGAAAAGATCGCAGCCGGCGTAAATACGCTGCGCCAGCGCGGCGTTATAACCGATGTAAGTCCGCGCCCGCCAGCTAAAATCCTGCCCCAACTGCCAGAACTGGTGATCGTAGTGCGGTTCGCCCGAACCCAGGCCGATAAATTGAACATCGGTGCTAACCAGCAGGCGGCGCAGCGCCGGAATCAGCAGATCAACTCCCTTCTGCTCCACCAGCCGGGTGACAACTGCCAGCACCGGCACATCGTCCCGCACGTCCAGATCAAAATCGCGCTGGAGCTGGCTTTTATTCGGCGGGCGTTTTTCTGGGAAAGTCTCAGCATTATAATGCGACACAATGAACGGGTCGGTGTCCGGGTTCATGGCATTCGTATCAATGCCGTTCAGGATGCCCACCAGATCGTTCACCCGCGCGCGAATCAGACCATCCAGCCCATATCCCATATACGGGTACTGGATTTCGGTGGCATAACGCGGGCTGACGGTGGTCAGCAGGTCAGAATAGGCGATGGCAATCGCCATCAGGTTATCGGTCTGGTCCTGGTACACCAGATCAGGATGATGACGCCCCGGCACGCCCAGTTCCCACAACCAGCCGCCAGCATGATCGCCCTGATACGCCAGATTATGGATGCTCAAAACCGAACTGACCTGCGCCCAGATGGGGTCCTGGCGGCTTTCCTCCAGCAGAAACGGGATGAGTCCCGTATGCCAGTCGTTGACGTGAAACACCTCGGGAAACCAGCCCTGGCGCTGGCGCAGTTCCCAGGCCGAGGCCATCGCCGCCTGGCTGAAAAACAGGTAGCGCGGCACGTCCCATTCCCTGGTGCTGTAAACCTCGCGCTCGTCCCCAAAAAACGGCCACCCCTGGATGAAATAATACGGCACATCCTGATAGATGGTCGAATAGACCTGCACGCTGGTCGTCCCTGTCCGGCGCGAAAACAGGAACGAAAAAACCGGCGTAATGTGGTAACGTTCGGAATCGATAAAACCGTAGTAGGGCAGCATCACGCGGGCATCTATGCCCAACCGGCGCAGCGCCCCCGGCAGCGACCCGACCACATCGGCCATGCCACCCACCTTCGCAAACGGCGCGGCTTCGGCGCTGACGAACAGGACGTTCATGCAGCACCTAACCTATTTCGGCAAACCAGCGATAATCAATATCCGGGAACACCTTATCCAGTTCCCAGTATTCTTCCGCCAGGCCGCGCGCCGGCGCGCCGCGCTCCAGGCTTTCTGCCAGCCGGTCGAAACGTTCAATGTGCTGGCTAAAACGCCGGATAGCATACTCCCGCGCCTGCCCGGTCGTGACCAGGAACGGCCAGTCGGAGCTTTGCAGCAGCAGCAGTTCCCGCGCGGCCTGATTGATGACAAACAGCGCATCACCGCTCGCCGCCGGGTAAGCCGCTGCCAGACTTTCCATGCGCTGTTCCGCCTCGTGAATCGGCCCCCACATCCAGTGCGTATCGGCATTATCCCAGGTGAAGTGCGTGCCGCCCGCGCCCCACGAACTTTCGGGGATGTGCAGCACTTCCGTCGGCGGGTGCAAGCTGATATGCCGGCTGGCGGTCGTCAGTTCGACATCGGGATTGCTCGCCAGCAGACGCAGCACCTTGCCCAACCATGTCACGCCCTCAAACCACCAGTGGCCGAACAATTCGGTATCGTAATTAGAGGCAATCAGCCCAAACCTACCGGTTTCCTTGTTGTAAGCGCGCAGCAGATCACTCACCAGATGAGCGTAGTCTTCGGCGTGCTGGTCAACTTTATAGGCCGCCCAGTCCGGGTGATAATAATCTTTGTAGGCCAAGTCGGTTTTAGCCCCGGTCACGCGCCAGTACTGCAGGCCGCTCGTCCCGGCCTTTTTGTGGAATTCGCGGTAATCGAAATCACCGGGATACCCCCAGTCGGCGCTCCATACCTGCATCCCGGTGCGGTTGTTGCGCCCGATCACCGCCACGCCGGAATGTTCATCTGCCCCGGCGCCGGCTATCGTCTCGCTGACATAATAAGGCTGGTAGGTGGATGCCTGGCGCTCCGGTAGGATCATCTGCCGGGTCGGAATGACATAACGCCGTTTGATCGCGCCGTATGGCCCGATGACATCGCCGGCGGCAACCCCGACCGGCTGGCCGCCAGTGATGGTGTGCGTTTCGCTAAAAAATACCTTGATGCCATTTCGCGCCAGCCAGGTTTCCAGGCCGGGTCGTCTGCGCCCGCCGTCAGTGATATACGCCGGACGGTAAGCGCATTCCGGCAGCCAGATGCCGGTGGGGTGGCGGCCAAACAGCCGTTTGTAACTCTGAATGCCGGCTTTAAGCTGGCCGACGATAGAGCTGTCGCGGCTGAGCAGCGGCAGATAACCATGCGTGGCGGCACTGGTCGTGATTTCGATGTAACCTTCGTCCTGAAGCCGCCGGAATGCGCCGATGATGTCCCGGTTAAAACGCACATCGAACGCCTGTTTGATATTTTCGTACCAGTTTTTGTACCACTCGGCCAGGTAACGCAGGTGTGGATCGGACGTATCAGGGATGGGTTCAAGTGTAGTTTCGACTTCAGCCGGGGCAACGGGCGGTTCGTCTACCGGCGCATCGGCATCAGCTTCTTCGTCTTCAGCCTCACCGGTCGCTGTCACCGTCTCAACCAGCATCTGCGCGGGCTTCTCGCTAAAATATTCTATATCCCGCTTTGCGGCCTCGATTTTGTCATCAAGGTACTGGTCAAAGTGATCGAGTACATCGGCATCGGCAAGCTGTTCCGCCAGAATAGGCGTAATTCCGATAGTGATGCGGTACTGGACACCCTCTTCTTTAAGATCATATAAGGTCTGTAATAAGGGAATATAGGTTTCGCTGGCCGCCTCATGAATCCATTCCTCGCCATGCGGCCAGCGCCCGGCCAGGCGCGCATATGGCAAATGGCTGTGCAAAACGAATGTAAACGCTCCTAAGGCACTCACAATATCTATACTCCTGGGAAATGGTTTTTTTGAATCCCCCAGGATTGTAACGTTTTGGGGCATGGTGGCGCAAACTTATGATGGCGGCGTCACCGGCAGCACCATCGTGAAGATGCTGCCGTGTCCGGGTTCACTGCGGACGGTCAGATAACCGCCATGCGCTTCGGCAACCGAACGCGCCACAAACAAGCCCTGCCCCAGGCCGCGCGGGTCAAGCAGTTTGCCGCTGGCCGTCCGGGGTTCGCCGCGATAAAACCGCTCAAAAACATGCGGCAGGTCTTTTTTGGAAATCCCCACGCCCGTATCCACCACCTGGATAGCGACCCGTTTGGCGTCGCTGCCGCTGGCCGTGACGATGATATGCCCTCCCGGTTCGGTATAACGGACAGCATTCTGCAAAAGATGCCCCAGCGACCAGCGCAGCCGCTGGTCGTCCCCCACGATTTGCAGGCGCGCCACATCCCGCAGCATGACCGCTACATCAAGCTGCGCGCGTTTGATCTCCGGCGTCATGCCGTTCACCACGTTCCAGATCAATTCTTCGAGATTCACCGGGTCGCGCCGGATGCTGAATGCCGACGCGCTCATCTCCGAAATATCCAACAGTTCGACGATCATGCGGTCAAGAATGTCTACGTTGCGGCTGAGCGTCTCCAGGAAGCGGCGGTTGGGCGGGCGATCTGGCGGTTGATTCATCATCACATCGCTCATGCCCTTGATGACCGCCATCGGCGTCCGCAGTTCATGAGAAATCGCGGTCACGAACTCATTTTTCAGCCGGTCAGAAAGCGCATCGCGGGTTACGTCGCGCAGGACGATCAGCGTACCCAGCCGTTCCCCCTGACCGTCGGCGACGGCGGCCACCTGCGCGCCCAGAATCATATTGTTCACCTGGATACGAGTCGGCTCGCCCAGCGGGGCCAGTTCCGATTCAACCTGGGTCACGTCCCGATAGGCATTAAACAACGTCCCCAGTTCGCTGTCCCAGATGTCTTTGCGGCTGCCGATCAAACGCCTGGCGGCGGCGTTCACCACAATGATACGCCCCTCCAAATCCTGCATGATGATACCTTCGCTGATGGTGGCGAGAATCGCGTTCAGCCGCTCAATTTCTATATCGCGCCGCCGGACGGCGCGTTGAAGCTGCCGGTTACGGTCTGTCAGATCAGGCTCGGACGGTCGGGACTCCTGAATCGCGCGCCGGCGCAGCCCGCGATATAACCGGCTGAACAGCGCCTCGGTCGCCGTGCCTAGCGTGTTAACCCGGCTGATAACGCCGCTGATTTCGCGTGGGTTGTTGGTCATAAAGTCCTTTATGCTGTCTACACCTCTCAATTCAGTATACTAGAGACACGGCTGATGGCGAAAGTTTGCTGAATTGGCGTGGGAAAACTATTATTGTTGTGTTAGAAGCAGTCCGCACCATACAAACAAGGAGTCGAACTTGTCTACGTGGATGGTAGTCGAGGACGAGCCAGACATCTACGAAGTGCTGCTCGCGATGTTTGAGATGTGGGGTATTGAAGGCGTGGCGTTTGTAGACGGCGAAGAGGCCGTCTCCTGGATTGAGGATGTAAATCATGGCCGCTTCCAGGGCGAACTGCCTGAGCTGGCGCTGCTCGACATCCGCCTGCCCGGCGCGATCAGCGGGCCGATGGTCGGCGAAAAACTGCGCGAGAGTCCGCCGCTTAAGCACATCGCTATTGTACTCAGCACCGCCTACCGCCTGACGCCGGAGGAAGAAAAACAATTCATCCAGCAGGCGGGCGCGGATAAGCTGATGTACAAACCGCTGCCTCGTTTTAACGAATTGCAGCAGGTGCTGGAAGCTGTTATCGCGCAGCGTCGTGCCAAAGTCCCACAAAATCATAAAAAGTAGACCAGGACAGGCGACATGGAAAACGTTGCGCCCGCGCGGGCCCTGGCCCGGCGTTCCTATCAACTGCTGCAACTCAGTTTTGTCGTCGTCGCCATCGGAATATTTCTCAGCGTGATCGCGCTGCTGGGGTTTGCCATCCCGCCCATTCCCCCCGGCCATGCCCAGTTTGGCCTCTACGATTTTGGCCGCAAGGCGCTGCTGATCGTGGGCATCGCGGTGGGGGTGCTGGGGCTGGGGTTGGCGATTCGCGCCGTCACGCGCCGCCGGGAAAACGACCTGGCGCTTGTCACAGGCGACTTTTTGCGTTCATCCTTTGATGGGCGCTTCAGTTTTATCCGCAATATCAACCGCCCCGGCCTGGGTTATATTGACGCTGTATTGATCGGCCCGCCGGGTGCGCTGGTGTTTCGCATCCTCGACCGGCAGGGCAGCCTTGCCAACGAAGCCGCCGATTGGCTGAAAATGACCTCCAGCGGCGAATGGGCGCCATTGGGGTTTAGCCCCACCCGGCAGGCGGTCGAAGATGTGGAGCATCTGCGTACCTATCTGGTAAAACGCGGTTTCGCCGATGTTCCGGTTTATGGCATTATCGTCTTTACCGGAGACGAAACAGTAGTGCAGATCGCTCAGAAAGCCCCGGTTGTTCCCGTCAGCCATCTGAACACCCTGGTAGAAGACCTGCGCGGCAGCTATCTGGCAAATCAGAGCCGCATTCCACAGCAGTTGGTAACAGCCATTCGCCGCCTGTTGATGGATGAGGCCTGACCCTCATGCCAACTCAATTATTGTTGATGCCGGTGGGCGCTGGCAAAACGGCCTTCGCGCTGGATGCGCTGCTCGATACCCTGCACCCGCAGCCCTTCGCGCGGGTGTGGGTGCTGCTGCCCAATACCCGCCAGGAAGATGCCTTCCGCCAGCGGTTGGTCGAACACCCGGACGCGCGCCCGGTTTATTTCAATGTTGAATTTTTCAGCTTTTACACGCTTTACGCCCACCTGCTGGATGCAGCCGGACAGCCCCAGAAGGAAATAGATAATACCGCTCGCCGCCGGCTGCTGCGCCACATCATGGCGCGGCTTCAGAGCCAAGGCCGCCTGCGTATTTATGGAGGAATCGCCCAAACCCAGGGTTTTGTCGAAATCGTGGCGGATTTTATCTACGAACTTAAACAAAACCTGATCGTCCCGGAGGATTTTGCCCGCGCCGCCCGGACGGATAAAGACCGCGATCTGGCGCTCATTTACAGCCATTACCAAGAAACGCTGCAAACCCATAAACTGGTTGACCGCGACGGCGAAGGTTGGCTGGCCTTGAACGCGCTCAACGAAAAACCAGACCTGGCCGGCGATGTGGCGCTGCTGCTGGTGGATGGTTACGACCAGTTCAACCCCCTTCAGGCGCGGCTGCTGGCGCGGCTTTCGGCGCGCATCCCCCGCACATTAGTGACTCTACCCACCATACCGGGACGCGAGGAAACGGTTGGCCGCCGTTTTGCCCGCGCCTTGAAACATTTGCAAGACGCTCATAATTGGCAAAACACGCCCTTAAACGTCCAGGTGATTCAGCCGGGTTATATCCAGGATCGCCACCCGGCCTTAAACGACCTGCTGGAACGCGCCTTTCGCCCTGATGCTGCGGCGCGCCCCTCGGACGGCTGCCTGACACTGATCGAAGCGCCTGACCCGGCGGCGGAAGTCGGCGCGGTGCTGCGGCGCGTCAAACGGCTGCTGATCGAAGGCAGCCGGCCAGATGATATACTGGTCGCCGTGCGGGACTGGGAGCGGTACGGACGACATCTGGCCGAACAGGCGCGCGGTTACGGCCTGCCGGTCGCGCTCCACTATGGCGAGTCGCTGGCAAACAACCCGGCTATCATCGCCATCCTGAACCTGTTGGAACTGCCTGCCGCCGGCTTTCGCCGGCGCAATTTAATAGATGTGCTGCGTTCACCCTATTTCAGGATTCCCGGCCTGGACGGCGAACAGGTGGACGCGCTGGAACGCATCAGCCAGGCGCAGTATGTGACCGGCGGCAGAGATATGTGGCTGGAGGCGGTTGGTCTGGCAGCCTCGCTGCCTGCGGACGACGAGAGCGAACCGCCCGTGTTAGAATCTGCCGCCGCAAATAGGCTGGCCGCCGCTTTAGAAACTTTTTTTAACACCATCACGCCGACAGAGGGAACGGTTAGTGATTATGTTGCCTGGCTGGAAAACCTCATCGGCGTGGACACAACCGCCGATCCCGACGACGATTTATCCACCGCGCCGGCGGACGGTTCGTTACACATGCTGGCCTGCATCCGCAGCAGCGGCAGCCCCAATCTGGTCAGCCGTGACCTGGCTGCACTCTACGAACTTAAACATATCTTACGCAGCCTGCTGAAGGCGCAGTTTTTGACACTGGCCCTGGGCGACAGCAGCCAACGCCAGGACTGGGCGGCCTTTTATGATGATCTCAAGATTGCCATCAGCCGCGCATCGGTTAATCGCGGCACGAGCCGTACCGGGCGTGTGCTGGTCACAACGGTCGAAAATGCGCGCGGCCTGCCTCACCGGCATCTTTTGATACCCGGCCTGTCGGAAAGCATCTTCCCCGCCCCAACAATCGAAGACCCCTTGTACCTGGACAGCGAGCGCCAGGCATGGACGGAAGCCGGCATCCACCTGCAAACAAGCGCGGAACGCACCGGAGACGAGGGGCTGTTTTATGAGTTGATCGGCTTGGCGCGGGGAACGCTCACGCTTTCCCGCCCTACCGTTCAAGATGGTGCGCCCTGGCCGGAAAGCCACCTGTGGCGGGCGGTCAAGGCCGTTTTTGACGATGCCAACGCGATCATTCAGCAAAACCGCATCGGCCTGGGTGCGGTCGTTCCCGCGATGGAAACGGCTTCGCCGGCAGAAGCGGCACTGGCCGCCGCCGATGGCCTTAACCGGGAGCAGCCCGCCCCCGGCGTGGTCGAACTGTACAACTGGCTGGCGGCGCATCGCAGCGGCGATTGGGCGCGCATCCGGGATGGGCGTACTGTCGAGATAGGACGACTGTCGCGTCAGCCGCACAACCGTTATTCCGGGCGGCTCAATGATCGCCGGTTAATCGAATGGGTGGCGAACGAAATCGGGGAAGGCCGCGTGTGGAGCGCCAGCCAGTTCAACGATTTTGGACTGTGCGGTTTTCGTTTTTTCGCCAAACGCCTGCTCAAACTGGAAGCCCTGGAAGAGCCGGAAGAAGGCCTGGACGTGCTACAGATCGGCCTGGTCAACCACGACATCTTGGAGAAAACCTACGACCGCCTGCGGTCTGTCACCATCAGTCCCGAACATGCTGAACTGGCCGTTCAAACCCTGCGCGAAGTCGCCGCCGAGTCACTGCGCGAAGCCCCGGCACGCTTCGGCTTCCGGGCGTCGGCGCTGTGGGAGCAGGAAAAGGCCGTCCTGCTGCGCCGGCTGGAAGCCCTGGTGAGGCTCGATTTTTCTAACGATTCGCCCATCACCAAAAAATTTGGCAGCGACCAGCCGCGCCGACCCTACATTCTGGAAGCATCCTTTGGGTCGGAGCGAGGCGACGCCATAATACTCAACATCGGCGGCGAAAGGCTACGCGTGCGGGGTTTCATTGACCGCATGGATCGCGTCGGCGACCGCGTGGTGATTGTGGACTACAAAAGCAACAGCGGCTCGATCCCTGTGCGAGAGATGATGCGCGGGCGCAACTTTCAGATGATGCTTTACCTGCTGGCGGCGGCGTATATTCTGGAAACCGACCCCGACCCGGATCGCCCGTCGGCGGTGGCCGGCGGCCTGTTCTGGCATATCAACAGCCGGTCGGCCAGCGGCACGATTGAACGCGAAAGCGAAGAAGGCCGGGCCGCCATTCAGTCGGCGAGCGAACACCTCAGCCGCTACCTGCGCCGCGCCCGCGCCGGGGATTTCGCCGTTCACCCCAACAAACCGGGCGCGGCCTGCGCCCACTACTGCGACTACAGCCGGTTCTGCCGCGTGGCAGTCACTAACCGCGCCAAACGGGAAGCCGCGTTATGAAACCCACCCCTCAACAGCATGAGGCCATTTTCACCCACGACTGCAACCTGATCGTTGTGGCCGGGGCGGGGTCAGGCAAAACGCACGTCCTGGTGGAGCGTTATTTAGCCCTGCTGGACGCCAACCCCGACTGGCCGCTGAATGCCCTGGTCGCCGTCACCTTCACCCGCAAAGCCGCCCAGGAAATGCGCGACCGCGTGCGCCGGGAACTTGAAAAACGCCACCACGCCGCGCCAGGTCAAACCTGCTGGGCGGAACGGCTCGCCAGCATGGAAAGCGCCCGTATTGACACCATTCACGGCCTGTGCGCCACCATCCTGCGCGCCAACGCCGCCGAAGCCGGAATTGACCCCGGTTTCGAGGTGCTGGAAGAAATTGACGCGCGGCTGATGCTCGAAGACGCTATAGACACCCTACTTCAAACGCTGGTCGAGGCGGATGACCCGGCGGTGGCGCTGCTGCTGGAATACGGCGCGGACGCCGTGCGCGCCGCCCTGATTGATCTGATCGCCGCCGAAATCGAAGACCTGTCCGATGACCTGGAAGAAAGCTGGCGGCAGGCGTGGCAAGATAACGCCCGCCGGGTGTTGCAGCTTTTGCTGGATGATGCGACCTTCCAGGCTTTGATTCAATGGTCGCCGCCGGGTGGCCGCTGGCCGGATGAAAACAGTGACGATAAGTTGTACTCAGTTTGGCAAAACTGTTGGGACCCACTGGATGCGCTGGCGCATGGCGAAAACCTGGCCGACCGCGTGGACGCGCTGTCCACGCTGCGCCGCGAGATCAGATTGCAGGGCGGCAAAACGGCCAATTGGGGCGACAAAGAAACCCTCAACGAAGCCAAAGAGGTTTTGAAAGCCATCCGCGAACGCGCTCAGGCGGCACTGGACGAAATCGGCACGCCGCCCGGCGAACTTGACCGCCGCGCCGCCGAACTACTGCCGCTGTGGGTGTCCCTCGTCCGGCGGGCGCAGCAGGCTTACCGGCGCGCCAAACAGGATGAAAGCCTGCTCGATTTTGACGATCTGGAGCGGCTGACGCGCCGCCTGCTGTGCGATTTTCCCCAGGTCTGCGCCCGCTACCGGGGTGCAGAGTTTAAACACCTGCTGGTGGACGAATTCCAGGACACCAACGCCGCCCAGTGGGACATCGTGCGCCATCTGGCCGACCCGGCGCAGCCCGGCAGTTTATTCGTGGTGGGCGACCCCAAACAGTCCATTTACGCCTTTCGCGGCGCGGATGTCAGCGTTTTTGACAACGTGCGCCGGGTTATCCTCGATGCGGGCGGCAGAGCGATTCCGCTGGCGCAGTCGTTCCGCGCTCATCGCCCGCTGGTGGACGGTTTTAACCACATCTTCGCCAATCTCCTGGTCAAAGACCCGACCAGTCCGGTAGCCGCCTATCAGGTGGCCTTTGAAGAACCGATGACGGCTTTCCGCTCGCTGCCGCCCGCCGGTGATTTTCCCACGCTTGAGTTCCTCGTGATGGATAAAAACCGCCTAGACGACGAGGAAGACCGGGCCGAAAACTGCCGCCGTTGGGAAGCCGCCGAAATCGCCGCTTACCTGCGCCGCGTGACCGGCACGGACGGCAGCAGGCCGCGACTTGTCTACGACAAAAGCGCGGGGGCGCACCGCCCCATGCACTACGGCGATGCGGCCATCTTGTTCCAGTCCACCTCGTATGTCACGCTCTACGAGGAAGCGTTAAAAACCGCCGGTGTCCCTTATGTGACGGTAGCCGGGCGGGGTTACTACAGCCGCCAGGAAGTCTGGGATTTGCTTAATCTGCTGGCGGTGCTGCACAACCCCGCCGATGATCTGGCGCTGGCGGCGGCGCTGCGTTCGCCGATGTTCAGCCTCAGCGACGATGCGCTGCTGGCGCTGCGCCTGCGCCATGATGCCAATGGGCGGCTGCCATTATGGGATGCGCTGGATAACCCCGACGGCTTGGCCGAAGAAGAACAGCCGCTGGTCGCTTTCGCCCGCGACTGCCTGCGCGAACTGCGCGGCTTGGCCGGGCGCGTGACGATAGCCGAACTGCTGCGCGAAATTCTGGCCCACACCGGCTATCTGGCAATTCTCACCGCCCTGCCCGATGGGGCGCGGCGGCGCGGTAATGTCGAAAAACTGGTGCAAAAAGCCCATGCTGGCGGCCAGGTCATGCTGGGCGCGTTTTCGCAGTATTTGCGCGACCTCAGCGACCGTGAAGCGCGCGAGGGCGAAGCGGCGGTCGAAACAATCGGCGCGGTTACGCTGATGACCGTACACAGCAGCAAGGGATTGGAATTTCCGTTGATTGTGCTGGCGGACGCTTCCTGGGAGCGCGGCAGCGGCAGCAGCGCAAACGTCTTGTTTGACCCGCATCATGGCCTTACCTGCAAGGTATACGATGCCACCACCGACAAATTGGAAAGCCCATTCGCACACCGGCAGGCGGAAAACCTGCAAAAACAACGCGAAACCGCCGAGCGCAGGCGGCTGCTCTACGTAGCGGCCACCCGCGCGCAGGATTACCTGCTGGTCAGCGGGCAGGGTTCGCCGTCCGCTGACGGCCTTTGGCAGCTCAAAGGCTGGCTGGGATGGCTGTGGGAAGGGTTAGGATTGCAGGAATTCGCGCCCCGGAACGCTGTTCTCGATCATTATCCCTGGGGAAGCGTGAGCATCTATGTACCGGAACATCCGCCGGATGAAGCGCCAGATGATGAGGAGCCGGGGGGTTCGGCCTGGGACAGCCCTGCCGTTCAGGCCGGGCAGCCCTTACCGGGCGGCACACAGCCATCGCCCCTGTTACAGCCGGTGCGCGTTTTATGGGACGCCCCGGCCCGCCACCTAACCGCAACACAAATCGCCGACCTGGGCAGCGCGCAGATTGAAACCTTTTATGCCGAACGCTTCCGGCGCAGCATCCTGCACGACGCGCCTTCCCATATCGGCACGGTCGGCGGCTATCGCGGCGGCGTTTCGCGGCGTATCATCGGCGAAATCGTCCACAAGGCGCTGCGCTGGTCGCCTTTACCGTCGGATAAAGCTGATCTGGAAGCCATCCTGGAAAGTTACGCCTGGCAGCTTGGCATCATCATACCGGAACAGCAGCGTCAAGCAGCCCGCCAGGCGCGCTCCCTGCTCGAACGTTTTGAGCGCAGCGATGTATATACCTGGCTGAAATCGGCGCAGATCGTTTATCGGGAAATTCCCTTTCTGTATCGAACCGGCCAGCGTTTCGTTCATGGCATCCTGGATGTGCTGTTCCAGAGTGCAGACGGAACCTGGGTGGTGCTGGATTACAAAACCGGCTATGTAAGCGGCTGCCGGGATGACGAACCCGGCGGGCAGCGGATTGTTGAACATGCCCGGCGTTATCATCTTCAGGTCGGCGTTTATGCGGCTGCGGTTCAGGCACAGCTTGGCGACATCAGGCCGGAAGTGTATATTCATTATCTCCGGTACGGCCAAACCGTCCGTGTTGAATCCGCTCAATGGGAAGCAGCATTGGCGCGATTAGAGGATTACATTAACGAATCATTGTTCAGCCGAGAATGAAGACATGCTGCAACGTTTGACCGGGCAACTGCCATCCTGGGCGCGCGACGACCATCCCGTAACACGCTACGAACTGGGTAAAACGCGCGCCATCCCCCGCCGGGTGTTGATCGCACGTATTGTCGGGCTGGCGCTGCTGGGGGCGCTGCTGTTTGCCGGCAGTTATGCCATCGCCACCGACTTCTTCCGGAATCCGCCCGGTCAAAACCTAACCGAAGGCTTTATGGCCGTCCTGTACTGGCCGCTGCTGGTCATTCAGGTCATCATGCAGATCGCGGCGCTGGCGCTGACAGTGAATGTGGTCAGCGAGCAAAAGCGCCGCCAGGCATGGGATAATCTGCGCGCCACTGCCGGCGGCGTGGGGCTTACCCTGCGCGTGCGCTGGCTGGCCGTTTATTACCGGCTGCGCGGCTTGTTAGCCCTGGTGCTTATCATCCGGCTGCTGCTCATCTTCGGCATCCTCTACGACCTGACCGCCTTCCAGGGACGTTATATAGACCTGCTGGTGAACGGCATCACCCCGGAAATTTCCCCGTTGGTCGCGGCGCTGCTGCTGGCATTTTTGATGACGGCCAGCCTCTTGATTCCACTGACCAGCCTCGGCCTGAGCGCGGCGGTCGGCCTGCTGTTTTCGGTGCTGGTCCAGCCGCGCACCTACAACACGTTAACCCTCATTGTCAGCATCGTCCTGCGTACGGCGCTGGCGGCGGCACTGGTATTTGGCGCGACTCGTTTCATACAGGGCCAGATGCCAGGGCTTCCCGACCCGGCGGCCTGGCTGTTGATGGGCAGTTTCGCGGCTTTCGGCGATTGGGGGCTGGCATTCCTCAATCTGAGTTTTTACAGCGATATATGGACGGTCATTCCCTTTGGTGTTTTTTTGGGTGTGGCGCTGTTGGGGTTTTCAATCCTGCAATCGGCGGCCGCCGAATGGATTCTGGCGCTCACCATCCGAATCGCCGAACGCAGTGGGTGAAGACAGGTTGATCTGGGACTCAAAACTTTATATTCAGCGAGGCTTTTATGAAGATGCTTAAACCCGCAGTAGGAACACTGACACTCATTGTGATTTTTATTTTAGCGGCATTCCCAGTTTCCGCGCAGAACCCCACTTCCGTGCCTGCTGCCGAGCAAAGCCCCGACCTAGCCATTCAATGGATGGAGATGCTCTACCGGCGCATCGAGGCTGAAAAGTTTTCCGCCCCGGCGGCTGCGCGCCTGTATGCCTACGCGGGCATCACCTTGTACGAGGCAGTGCATCCCGGCATCCCAGATTCCTTCAGCATGAGCCGCCAACTTAACGGGCTGCCCAATATGCCTGCTATCGAGCCGGACACCGTTTACGACTGGCCGACAGCAGCCAACGGCGCGTTATCCACCCTGCTGACCGGCCTACTCGGTCCCGATTCAGCCGGCGAAATCGAACGCCTGCGCCAGACTCAGATCAACGACCGCGCCCGCACTGTGGAAGCCGAAGTCATCGAACGCTCGCTGACTTTCGGCGCCAGCATCGCCCAGACGGTGCTGGCCTGGGCCGCCAACGATAACTACGAAGCCACGCGCGGGCTGCCTTACGAACCCAAAACCGGCGATCCATCCTACTGGATTAACACCACCGGCGCGCCGCCCGTCGAACCACATTGGGGGACGATTCGCCCGTTCGCGCTTTACACCGCCGACAGTTGCGCTGTGCCGCTGAAGATGCCCTTTAGCACCGATCCCAATTCGACCTTCTACCTCCAGGCGATGGAGGTAGTAAATATGAGTAAGAATCTGACGCCGGAACAGAGAGACATCGCTCGGCGCTGGGTAGATACCCCTGGCGGCAGCGGCACGCCCGCCGGGCATTGGGTGCTGATCGAAAACCAGTTGGCAGCCTTGCTCGACCTCGACCTCGGTATGGCATCCATGATGTACGGGCTGACCGGAGTCGCGCTCGGAGACGCTTTCATCTCCGCCTGGTCGCTGAAATACCAGGAACCGCTTATCCGACCGGTGGACTACATCCGGCAGTATATTGACCCCACTTGGACATCCTTCGTCGAAACGCCGGCCTTCCCCGAATATCCGTCCGGCCATTCGGTGGTTTCAGCCGCCGCCGCCGAAGTGTTAAGCACAATGTTCGGTATGGTGGCCTTCACCGACCGGTCGGGGCGGCTGCATGGTTACGATGATCGTTCATACACATCTATCGAAGCCCTTGCTTACGAGGCGGCCATCTCACGCATGTATGGCGGCATTCACTACCGCGCTGGTATGGAGGGCGGCTTGAAACAGGGGCGATGCGTAGGGCAGAACGTCCTGAAATTCGTGCGCCTGCGTCCCATCCCCCAGGGAGAATAAAACCGGAACGGGGGCGTGCCGTTTTGCGCCCCCATACCTCGGCCACACGGCGCTACTCAAACGCGAAGGTCTGCACCAGATCATCCAGCAGCGACAGCGACGGCGTGAAAACCTCCGCACCGGCCTCGTTAAGCAGCGCAATGCTTTGGTTGAGGTATTCGACATTGTTGAACATCGTCGGGTCGAACGGTTCCGGCTCTGCCGGGAACAGGCTTGCATCGAAGTTGAGGATGGCAGAGATGTAATACGCGCCGTCCGCGCTCAACCCCTGAAACGTGTAGAAAAACTCGCCGGCGGTGAACAGCCCCATATCCTGGCGGTAGGCCGTTACATAGCTGAGGCCGCGCACCTGGGGTGTTTCCACATACTGCGCACGGGCGCGGACGACCTGCCCGGCGGCAACCGCCGGCAGAAACGGCAGCGTAACCCCGGACATATCTTCCCCTACGGTCATGAACGCGGCCAGATCAGGCCGCTCGTCCAGCAGGGTTTGAAGCTGTTCCAGCGCGGCTTCTGCCCCGGCATTACCCGCGAAGCCCGCCGTCGGATGCACCATCACCACCACGCCTCGGTCAAACAGGCCCTCCGGCGCGGGCGGGAACTCGTCGTACAGGAAAAAGCGCGTGTGCGGCGCTAACGGCGGGAAAACAGACTCGGCGCCCGAAATCTGCACGATATTGATATGCTGCGCCAGTGCCGAGTCAAAACTCAGGCTGAAACCGTTGTAGGTGACGGTATTGGTATCCTGCGCCTGGGCAGGAAAAACAAACACCAGAACCAGCAGCGTAAAAACTGCGATTTTGATTTTCATCGGTTTAACCTTCTGATGGAAAATGACTGCGACCATCAGAAAGCATACAAAACAAATTACAGTCTTTCAATCGGCGTTACACCGCCGCTTACCCTGCCGGAAACCCTACGGATTCCTGACGCGCCCGGCTGTCCCCCATGACTCCGCTAACGAGGCCGGAACAAAACCGGCAGCGGGATATTTAACCCGTTGGGCGGAAACATTCGTTTCATGCGGTCATTGACCTGAATCGCTTCGGTATAATAGGCTTCAAGCTGCGCCATGATCGCGCTCCAGGGCTGACGTTCGGCGGCGCGGCGAGCATTTTCGGAAAGCCGCCGGCGTAAATCCAGGTCATCACGCAGGCGGCGCGCGGCGGCGGCAAACGATGCCGGGTCGTCCTCGCACAGATAGCCGGTTTCGCCATCTACCACCAAATCAGCCACGCCGCCCTGATTAATGACCACTCCGGGCAGCCCAGAGGCCATCGCCTCCTGAACGACCTGGCCGAACGTTTCCGCCGGGCCGGTAAACATAAACACATCGGCACTGGCAAAAGCGCGGGAAAGGTCGTCTCCAAACAAATATCCCATAAAATGCGTGTTCGTCCCCGCGAACAACTCCTCCAGTTCGCCGCGCATCGCGCCGTCGCCGATGATCGTCAGCGCCACACCCGGCAAACGCGCGACCTCTACCAGTAGGTCTACCCGTTTTTCGACCGCCAGCCGTCCCACATAAACGCACAGCAGCGAATCGGGATCGCGCCCATTCAGCAGTTTTTCACGCCAGGCCTGGGTGCGGTGCGCCGGGTTAAAACGCTGGCTGTTGACGCCCCGCCCCCAACGCCGCAGACGGTGATATCCCCAGCTTTGTAACTGGCGCAGCGTGTGGTTCGACGGCACAAGCGTGAGGTGGCAGCCGTTGTGAATGTAGCGCAGCCAGTCGCGGGTGGGCTGCGAGAGAAAATGCAGGCCGTAGTGATGGGCATAAGCCGGCAGGTCAGTTTGGTAGTTCGCCACGATGGGTAGACTGCGGCGGCGCCCCGCCAGCATGGCGGAAACCGACAGCAGCGCCGGGCTGAACAGATGAATGAGGTCGGGTTTAAATTCGTCCAGATAATCGCCGATGACCGGCGTCGGCAGGGCGATGCGCGTCTCCGGGGCCAGCGGCACGCCAAATGACGGCAGCGGAACCACGCGGGTTGGCCCGATTGATGTCGGCGCGATGTCCGGGGCAAGCACCAGCACCTCGCGCCCTGTGCGCTGCAAATGGCGCATCGTCAAATACGCCGATTTGGAAACGCCGTCTACCTTCGGTAAAAAGGCCTCGGCAACAATAACTACTCGTTTGACCGGGGCCAGGCCGGAAAACGATTCAGATGTGTCAAACGCATACTCGTTTCCAAAGATGCGTTCAATTTCCGTTGTATCGAACTGGGTGAGAGCTTCAAATAGTCGGTTATAGGCCATGATGCCCCCTCCGCTGCTGTCTGCCGCCGGGCCAGCGCCAGACGGAAATCGGCTGCCGATCGTCCAGGGAAGCGCGTCCGGCCACAGCCGATAGCACTCAGGGTATGTGCGTCGCTGTTTCCGACGACCGGAAGCGGCAGTTGGCTGCCAAGCTTCCGCGCGATACGGTTATTACCCGGCGTCATCGTCCCAGCATTAAAAACTTCAACACCATCAATTCCCCATGATAGTAACACCTGCGGCTGGCGCAAGTAACGCAAAAAGTAACGCCCGGCGATCAGAATTTCGCCGGGATGCGCCAGGATGGCAAGGCCGCCCTGCTCATGGATGGCAGATGCCGTTTCCGCCACCGACATCTTCTTCGGGATCGGCTGTGTCACCCACAATCCCAGCACATGGCCTTCAACGGCCGTTATTTCCACGCCGGGGATCACATCAAAAGGATACCAGGCGCGCCGTTCATAAGCCCACAGGCTGGCATCCAGCACATCATGATCGGTGATCGCAATCACATCCAGATGGCCGCGACGGGCCACATAATCCAGCACCTGCCGCACCGTCGCCATGCCATCACTGGCGCGGGTGTGCATGTGTATATCCGCGCGGCCCGAAGATAATGTATCCATAAGTCCCACGCTCTCCTTCAGGTTCGATATAAACGACTTAATGATAAACTGGGAAGGATAAAAAACGGCTAAGGTTTGTATAAGAAGCTGCGAATCACCCGTTTATGCGCGGTATGGCGACATTCACCAAAACCTGTGGTCGCTACCTGTTTGCCGCCGGCGTCATGGCGGGGCTGGTAGGAGGGCTGGCCTACTTCGCCGGAAAACTCGGCGGCTTGGCCGTCCCCACGCAGGCAGTCATCATCCTGGCGTCAGTCCCACTGCCGCCCCTGCCGGCCACGCCGGGCGACCCTCTGCCCCGTTTAGACCCCGCCATTGCGACCTACCTTGAGCGCGGCCAGCCGCAGTACGGCGATGTCCCGCTGGCAGCATCCGGCGCGGCGCTGCCGCCCGTCGGCGCTTACCTGCCGCGCACCGGCAACACGCGCTTCACGCTGCCGGTGACGCCGTTTGCCACGCCCACGCCCATCATCCAGGCGGCGCAGATGCCGACCCGGCCCTATCCGACTTCTCCGCCGCTGCCCATGCCAGTCATCCCGACCGCCGCGCCCGGCACGCCGACCCCCGATCTGGTGGCAACGGTGCAGGCTTTCGCTGCTTCTGTGCCATACGGCGCGTATACATATACTGCGGACAACTGCGCGCCCGCCGGCAGGCCGGTTAACGGCCCGCTCACCCAGTATTTCAACAGCCGCCATACCGGCATTGATATGGCCGCTTCTATCGGCACGCCAGTGATGACCACTCACAGCGGCGTCATCACCTGGGCAGGATGGAATACCTTCGGCTACGGCAATCTCGTCATCGTGCAGAACGGCACGTATATCACCTACTACGCGCACCTCAACGCGCCCAACGTCAACGTCGGCGATTTCGTCTACAGGGGCGCAATCATCGGTTGGAGCGGCAGCACCGGCAACAGCAGCGGCCCGCACGTTCACTACGAAACCCGCATCAACGACGTGCCGGTAGACCCGCTGACCTTTGAAGACCGGGGTTATGGCACGTGCTGATAGCCCTTTTTTCCGATAGGCGCATCCTGGCAGAAATCTCTATAATGTTTAGAGAGCATATTGCTGCTCTGGTGCTGCGTTAAGGGTTCGTGGAGTAAACCATATGCCAGATGCCAGAAAACATCCGCCGCGTTTTATATCGCTGCAGTGGCGGCTCATCCTGCCGCTGTTCGCCGTCATACTGGTGGCGGCCATGAGCGGAGCCTACCTGCTGGCGAAACATCTCGGCGGCGAGATGTATATCTCGCAGGAAAATCTGCTGCGCCAGGGCAGCCGCGCGATCGGCGAACGCGCCGCCGCGCTCTATGAAACCCGGCGTTACGAAGCCCAACGCGCAGCTTTCACGGCGGGTCTGGCGGATGCCATCCACGAACGCGATGCCGAAGCGTTACGGGCGCTGCTGGACGGCCCGGCCCGGCTGGCAGGGCTGGACAGCATCATCGTCGCCGATGCCGAGGGGGTTGAAGTCCTGGGACTGCTGCGCGTCGAAAACCGGGAAACCGGCGATTACGCCGTCAGCACCGGCACAGACTTAAGCCGCGAGCCGGTCGTGCGCGGCGTTCTGGACGCGGCTTTCGTCGGTTCAACCGGCTTGGTTCGCACCGCCGAAAATACGCTGCTCTACACTGCCGTTCCGGTCGGGGATGCGAATCCGCCCGCTGGCATCGTGCTGGTGGGGCAGCGGTTGGAAAAAGTGTTAAACGAACTTCAGAACAGCGCCCTCATCGAACTCGCCATCTATGGGCCGGACGGTGCGCTCATCCGCACCACGCTGGCGCTGACCGGCGAAACACCCGGCGCGCTGGTGCTGCCGCCGGAGATTTTTGAGCAGGCGCTCGTGACAGAAGCGCCGGTTCAAACGCTTGACATCAACGGCGAGTTATATCGGGCGGCCTACCTGCCGTTCCGGTTTGGGCCAAACATTCTCGGCATAATCGGCGCTTTCGCCCCGGACAGCATCCCCATGCTCGCGGAACTGGGGCAGCAGGTCACCGGCCTGGTGATGGCTCTGGTAGCGGGCGCGGCGGTGATCGTAGTTTTCGCCGCCGTTAACCGTCTGGTTGTCAGCCGCGCGAACCGCGTGGCGCGTGTGGCCGCCGACCTGACCAGCGGCCAGATGTTCGCCCGCACCGGCATGAAAGCCAGCGACGAAATCGGCGCCATCGGCCAGGCACTCGACCGTTATGCCGACTACGTGCAGGAACGGCAGGACGCCCTGCGCGGCTCGCTGCGCCGCCAGCGCCGCGAAGCCGAACACCTGACGGCGGTGCTGGAATCGCTGCCGGACGGCATCATTGTACAGGATAACAACGGCCAGGTGGTTTTGATGAACGAAGCCGCTAAAAAACTGATGGGTTCGCAGCGCCTCGCCCAAAGCGCCGGCCTGCACGACCTGACCGCCGCCGTCACCGACCTTTTGGGGCCGGCCTTAGCGCCCGGCCTGTACGCACTGGGCGACCCTCGCCAGGTGGAACTGGATAACCGGATGCTTTCCGCCCAGGCTACCGCCGTGATGAATTTATCCAACGAGCACGTCGGGACAGTCATCTTGCTGCGCGACATCACCGCCGAAGTGCGTCTGGAGCGCGCCCGCGAGGCCATGCTCGACCGCATGACAAAAGATGTTCAGAAACCGATCTCCGAGACGGCGCGCGCCGAATACAGCCGCCAGCCTCAGGCCGGCCTTCCCCGCGAACTGGCGCGCCATGCCGTTGCCCTGCAAAAGCTGATTTCGGAAATGCGCCAGCTCAGCACGATAGATATTCCCGGCATCCAGGAAGGGATGCGTCCTCTGCTGCTGGATACGCTCATCTGGACTATCGCCAACGAATGGCGTCAGATCGCCCAGGCGGCCAATCTGACGCTGGATGTCAGCATCGAACGTAAGGGTTTGTACGTGCTGGGCGACGAGCGCCGCCTGCGCTGGGCGCTGGGCAATCTGGTGGATAACGCCATTAAATATACGCCGCCAGGCGGAAAAATCATCCTGGACATCCGGGGCGAAACCAACGGTTACGCCCTCCTGCGCGTGCGCGATAACGGGGTCGGCATCGCGCCGGATGACCAGCCGCACATCTTCACCCGCTTTTATCGCGGCGCGCCGGTCACAGCCAGCGGGCGCACCATCCATGTGCCGGGAATGGGGCAGGGTTTAACCGTCGCCCGCCAGATTATCGAGGCGCACGGCGGCAAAGTTGAAATCCGCAGCAAACAGTTTCAGGGTACGGCTGTATTCGTCGCCCTGCCGCTGACGGCTTCGGTGGGTTTACAGCTTCCACAAATGCCCGCAAACCTCGACCTGGAAGGCGAAACCGTCCAAATCAGCGACCGGCGGCACGAAAAATCATAGAGGCGGCGGCTGGCTGCCGCGCCTCTATTCACAGCAGTTCCAGGGAAACAATCGAACCTGTGCCTACTTCAGCGTAAAAAGATAGGCGATGATGTCGTTGATTTGCTGCTCGGTAAAAATCTCGGCGTAAATCTTGGGCATCAGGTTATCCGGGAAACCCTCTACCACATAGGCGCTGGGGTTCACGATAGACTCGTGGATGTAATCGTAGGCCGACTGGCCAGGGACGCGCGTTTCGGCGCGCGCGGCAACGTTCAATAGACCGGGGCCGATAAGCTGCGCTTCCTGGTTGAAAAAATGGCAGGTCGCGCAGGCAAAACCCGCCTGCGGCTGAAGTTCGTTAAAAAGCACCTGGCCGTTGGCCGCGTCCCCCGGCGGCACACTGGCCGCTGCCGCAGCCGGTGCTTCGGTCGGCGGGACGGATACGGCAGTCGGCGCAGCCGTTGTTGGCATGGGCGTATCTGTCAG
>JAPKMO010000052.1 GCA_026645945.1 Anaerolineae bacterium | reverse complement strand
GACGAGGCGCTCAAACGGCGGTTTGCTGAACTCCATGCGAATCAGAGCAGCCCGGGCTATATGATGAGCATTCGGGACTAAAGTACGGAGGGGTAGGGAATGGACATCCAGCATCTGGTAGACCGGCTTGAAGATTTGATTGATGAAGGGCGGCACATGCCCTTCAGCAAATACACCATGATTGATGAGGAGCGCGCGCTGGAGATCATTGACCAGATGCGGATTTCGATCCCCGAAGAAATTGAAAAAGCCTCCCGCGTGCTGGCGCAGCGTGACCGCATCCTGGCGGCGGCCAATGAGGAAGCCGCGCGCGTCATCCAGCAGGCGCGCGAGCAGGGCATCCAGTTGATTGACCGCGAGGCGACCGTTCAGGCTGCCCAGAGCCGGGCCGCCAACATCATCGAGCAGGCGCGGCAGGAAGCCGAAGCGATCACTGCCGAGGCCGACCGCTACGTGATGGAAACGCTGGCGAAGCTGGAACAGCAGCTTAACCGGGCGTTGAATCAGGTTCGCAACGGGATTAACGAATTGGCCGTCGGTCAGACGCCTGCACAGCCGCTGCCTCCGGCGCAGTTCCCCGCCCCTGCACCCCGCCAGACCGTTGAGGCTGCCGTTAAAACCGGCGAAAAAGACCGCGATTAGCTGTTTGTGAGCCTTATATTTCAGCGATATAGATGATGGGGACGCGCCAACCGTGTCCCTTCGCGCACCTCCGAGGTACGAGCATGACCGAGCCAATCATCCGTGTAGATGCCCTGCTGCCGCCGGAAATCGCTGCGCGCGCCGAGGAAGTGGGCGTTAAAAAAGCGTGCCTGGATTCGTTGAGTATGTTCGCGCTGGCCGTGCTGGCGGGCGCGTTCATCGCCCTGGGGGCTGTTTTTGCGACGGTTGTTTCCGCCGGGGGCGGGCTGCCTTACGGCGTCACCCGGCTGCTGGCCGGACTGGTGTTCTGTCTGGGGCTGATTCTGGTAGTGCTGGGCGGGGCGGAACTGTTCACCGGCAATAATCTGATTATCATGGCCTGGGCCAGCCGAAAAATCAGCACTGGGGCGCTGCTGCGGAACTGGGTGATTGTTTATGCGGGCAATCTGGTCGGGTCGGTGGCGACCGCTGGGCTGATGTTCCTGACGCGGGAATATACTTTTGGCGGCGGGGCGGTGGGTTTAACCGCGTTAAACATCGCCAATGCAAAAGTGAACCTGGAATTTGTTCAGGCGACGGCGCTGGGTATTATGTGCAACGCGCTGGTATGCCTGGCGGTGTGGCTGACGCTGGGGGCGCGCACGACGACCGATAAAATCCTGGCGATCATCTTTCCCATAACGGCTTTTGTCGCTGCCGGGTTTGAACACTCGGTAGCGAATATGTATTTCATCCCTCTGGGTTGGTTCATTAAAATATTCGACCCGGCCTTTGCTGCCGGCGCCGGGGTGGATTTAACGAACCTGACCCCGGCGGGTTTTCTGGAGAATCTTGTTCCCGTCACACTGGGCAATATCATCGGCGGCGTGGTGATGGTGGCCGGGGTCTACTGGTTCATTTACCTGCGGCACAACCGGCAGGCATCCACTTCGGGATAAGTTAGCGGCTGGGCAGCAGCGATTCCTCGATCATGTCTCGGATGACACGCGGGTTCGCGCCGACCTGCCGTTCCAGCGCGCGGCCATCCCGGAACAGGATGAGCGTGGGTATAGACCGCACCTCAAACTGTCCGGCGATTTTCGGATTTTCGTCCACGTTCAGTTTGACGACCTTTACGCGGCCCGCGTATTCTTGCGCCATCTGCTCGATGACCGGCGCGATCATGCGGCACGGCGCGCACCAGGGCGCCCAGAAGTCCACCAGCACCGGGACTTTGCTGTTTAAAACCACCTGCTTGAAGTTGGAGTCGGTGACGTGCTGGGCGGCGGGGCGTTCGCCCCCGGCGGCTTTGGCCGGGGCGGGCGACGGCTCCGGCACGGCAGGCTGCGGCCCTCGGTCGAGCAGGTAATCCACGTGGGCGCGAATGTCGGCGGGGCGGATGCTGCCGGCCTGCGACTTGAGCTTGCGACTGAACATGGATTTCGCCAGCGTCAGCACCGCCGGGGTGGGCAGGCTGCCGTATTCACGATGCACGTCTGGATTGGCGGCCACGTCCACGCGGGCGACCAGCAGTTCGCCGGCATGTTTTTTGGCGATTTTTGCGAAGGCATCTTCGACCGGCTTGCTGTTCCCCTGGCGGCTGTCGTACAGGTACAGCACGACCGGCAGGTTTTGTGCCAGCACTTTTTTGAGGCTGCCGGCGTCGGTTGTGATGGGTGTGTCGAAAACAGGCATAAAACTAACCATCTCCTGCGAGTTTGACCGTTGCTGGATATTTGACGCGGGAAACGCGCCGTTCCTTTCCAGAATGGCCGGCGCCGGGCGGCTTTGCTCACAGCATAAACCGGCGTTCCAATATCAGGTCATCGCCGTCGTAAAAACCCTCATTATCCGCCTGGAGCAGCCCGGCAACCTGCGCGAACAGCCAGTCCCACAGCGGGTCAAGCCGGGACAGCACCGGCTCGGCGTCTGCGCCTTGCCAGGATGCCTCGACAGCGATGATGGCGCGCGTGTTCGCCAGCGCCTCGCGGACGCGCTGCTGGCCGGGGGAGTCGCCCGCGCCGACCAGATCGGCAAATTCGGCGATGTCATCGTCAAAAATGTCGTCGCCGGGGCGGTTGATTTCGATGATTCCGAGCGGCAGCGTGCCGAACATCAGGTCGCCGATGTCCGGCACGTCGGTATTGACGATGCTGTAAGCCGGGTTGATCTGCCGCAGCGCCGCCTCGATCTGGGGCAGCGTGATGCCGCCTTCGTCGGCGGCGAAATAACGCATGGTATAACCCATCAAAAACCTTTGTTTACGGTTTCAGGCACTTTTTGAAAAAGTCGGTGATGGCGTTGTAACAGGTCACGCGGTTCTGGAACTTCAGCACGTCGTGGCCTTCGTCCTCGAACATCAGATATTCGACCTGTTTGCCCGCCGCCTGAAGCTGTTCCACCACATCCCGCGATTCGCGCTCAGTCACGCGCGGGTCGTTCGCGCCCTGGATGACCAGCAGCGGGCAGGCGATCTGCTGAATGTAGGTCTGCGGCGAGCGTTCGACCAGGAAATCGCGGTCTTTGTGCGGGTCGCCGACGGCGATGGTGAAATACGGCTTCCAGGTTTCCGGCAGCCGGTCAATGAAGGTGAGCAGGTCATACGGCCCGAACATATCCACCGCCGCCTCCCACAGTTCGGCATGGCGGGCAGCCAGGGTCAGGGTCATATAACCGCCGTAGGAACGCCCGACCACGCCGGCGCGTTTGACATCTATACGCGGGTCGTTCGGCAGCACCTTCGTCATGGCGTGAACGTGATCGAGGCGATCCTGGCCGCCCCAGTCGCGGTCAACGTGTTTGGTGTAGCGCAGGCCGTAGCCGGTGCTGCCGCGCACGTTCGGCACGAACACGGCGAACCCGTTGAGCGTGAGGAATTGAATCAGCGGCATGGAGAACCAGGCGAAATCTGGGCGCTCCTGGCTTTGCGGCCCGCCGTGTACGTAATAAACCAGCGGGCGCGGCCCGGTATAACCGAGCGATTCCGCCGGCAGGTACAGCCGCGCCGACACGCGCAGGCCGTCGTGGGATGTAAACGAAGCGTCTTCGCCGGTTGAAAGCAGTTCGACCGGCACACCCAGGATGCGCTCCCGCGTGTGCTGGACGGCCTGGCCGTTTTCGATGGTGTAAATCTGGGTGGGCGAAGTGGCGGTGGAGTAGGACAGGATGTGGCGGCGGGCGGTTTTGTCGTAATGATGCGACTCCAGCACGCCGTCCTTGATCGCGCCCTGGCCGCACAGGACGGTATCGAGCGCCAGCGTCAAACCGGCCTCGTCGAACGTCCCGGCGTACAGCCAGGAAACGCCGTCAATATTGTATCTGACGAGGTAGCGGCTGCCTTCCAGGTGGTCGAAACGGTCGAGTTCGCCGATGCCTGTATGCTGTATGCCGGTGATGGCGACGGGTCTGGCATCCTGGGGATTGTCCAGCGTGAAATAACCCAGCCCACCGGCGTCATCGAACAGTGTGGTATAAAACACCAGGCCGCGATCTTCCGGCGTGAAAAAACAGTCGTTGATGCCGTTGAGCGGAACCTGCTGCCCCGGATGGCGGTCGTCCAGCGGCACGCCGTACAGCAGCCGGAACTGGTTAGGTTTGCCCTCCCACAGGTACAGCACATTGTCGGCCACTGTATAACCATCAAGCAGGACGGCTTTGTTATGCGCTGCGTTCGCGCCGGCGACATAAACGCCCCAGGCGCTCTGTCCCAGTTTGATGATTTCGCCGGTTTCCAGGTTGCAGCGGAAGGACTCCAGCATGGCTTCCTGCCGCGACTCCGCCGTGATGTAAACGTAGTTGTGGTCGGCGTCGCATTTGAGGGCATGGCAGCGGTAATTGGAAAAGCTGTCCGCGAAGGCCGGTTCGGGCGCGCCGCCGTCGAGCGGGATGAGCATGGGCTGGTAGTTTTCGTCGCCGTTGTCGTCCAGCATGACCAGGATTTTGCCCAGTTTGGGGTAGACGAAGTACAGATACCCGTTCATCAGGTGTGGGTTCTGGAGGACGACATTGGGGGGCAGCAGGGGTTCGGGGATGCTGCCGCCGTGATCCATGCGGTACAGGCTCATGAATCCGGCCAGGTTGCTGACGAAATAAATGCTCTCGCCAACGCTCTGCGGGGCGACAAACTGGCGTGCCGAAAGCAGCGACTCGATGCGGTACATATCCGGCCTCCTGATTTGGATAAACAGCAAAGGCGATTTTAACACTACACTGGCAGGCGGCTATGTTTTTCAGGCCGCCCGCAGGTGGCGGCGGTTGAACAGCCAGACGCCGAATGCGATGCTGAGCCTGAAATGTTTAGCCGCGCTGCGAAATAAACCAGAACATGAAGAAATAAACGCCGCCAAATACCCCGGCGATGATAGCAAGCGGCTGCGAACGTTTGGCTTTGGTGATGCCGGCGACGATGATGGGAAAAACGAAAATGCCCGCGTTAATCACCAGCGCGCCGAAGGCTTTGGGGTCGAACACGTTCAGTTTGGCGATCACGCTCAGCGCGCCGACCAGGCCGGCCAGGATGGTGGGGACAAGCTGCTTATCGGACTGCATGAACATGACGATCAGGCAGAGGAAAAAGACGATATACAGGCAGATGTCGTAAAGCAGCTCTACGCCAGAACGCGGCGCCAGGCGGGCGAGAATTTCGTTCATAGGAATGTTAATCTGCTGAGCCAGGTACATAATTCCCCCTCCGAATGAGGCCGTAAAATTTAGCGATGATATTATCACATCCTGGCGCGGTTCACAGCAAATCAGCCGGTTTGCAGCAGGGCGGCCAGCGCGGCGGACAAATCCATGCCGGCGGTGTACAAAATGCCGTGAATGCCCAGGGCGCGCGCGCCTTCGATATTGGCGGGCATGTCGTCAATAAAAATGACTTCCGATGCCGGACGGCCCAACCGGGATAAAACGGCCTGATAAGCGCCGGGATTCGGCTTGAGGACGCCGATTTCGCACGAAATCACCAGCGGGTCGAACAGGTCAATCACGCCCAGTTCGGCCAGTTCGCCGCGCAGGGCCGGGCTGGCGTTGCTTAACAGCCCGACGGTATGCCCGGCTTCGCGCAGCCGCCGGATGTAAGCCGCGATGATTTCATCGAGCCGGTCGCCGCTGTAAAAATCGCGCGCCAGCCGGGCGACTTCAGCCGCATTCAGATGAAGCTGCTCCGCCACGTCCGACCAGTAATCCGCCGACGAAATGCGCCCGCTCATCACGTCCAGCCAGCTTTGGCTGCCATGCACCACGCGCTCCACGCTGCCGCGCGTTAAACCCAGGCGGTCGTCCCAGATGTAGCGCGGGCTGTAATCAACCGTTTTGACCAGCACGCCGCCGTAGTCAAAAATTACCGCGCGTTTTTTCACCGGTTTTTCTCCTGGTTTATCCATAAATTCTGACCATCCGTCCACAGGTGCAGCGCGCCGCCGTCGGTGCGGAACAGGGGAATATCGCCCAGGCGGGCCAACGTGTCCGGGTTGGGGTCGCCTTGGCGATTGGCCGGGTCGCTGTGTAAAACCGCGACCTGCGGCTGAACCGCGTTCAGAAACTCCTGCGCCAGCGTGCGCGCCCCGCCGTGTTTGGGAAGCTGTAACACCGAAGCCGCCGGCCACTGCCCGCCTGCCAGCAGTTCACGCTGGCCGTCGGCGCTCAGGTCGCCGGCCAGCAGGAGCGACATCTCGCCATAACGCAGCCGCACGACCAGGGCTTGATCGTCCAGGGGGTCATTGATGGACGGCAGCCGCTGCGGGTGGAGGATTTCCAGCAGCACGCCGTCGCCGGTTTCTAGCGAATAACCGGCGCGGGCGGCGATGATACGATCTTGCGGCAGCCGGTCGAGCAGGGACAGGTAAAACTCGTTCAGGTTGGGCTGGCCGTTGACCAGCGCCGCACCCACGCTGTAACGGTCTAACACGGCGGGCAGCGCGCCGAGGTCGTTTTCGTCCGGTTGGGTGATGACGAGGACTTCGATTTCCCGGTCGGTGAAGGGCAGCCGGTCGCCCAGCGCCGTCAGCAGCCGCGACGGGAAGCGCCCGCCGTCCACCAGGATGTGCGCGCCGCCGGGGGTCTGCGCGAGGACGGCGTTGCTGTGTCCCATATCGAGCAGCCAGAGGTGCAGATAACCATCAGGGCGGCTGAGGGCAGCAGCGCCCAGCAAAAAAGCCAGGCTGGATGCGGCAAAAATCGTGGTGGTAAAAACGGCGCGCGCGCGGACGAAACGCGCCAGCCGCAGCGCCCAGGCGGGTTGTGTGGCCTGCATCATTGCGCCTCCTAACAGCGCCAGATAAAACAGCGCGATCAGCCGCGAGTCGGCGTGAAATTCAAGGTCGGCGAACGGCAGCCCGCCGGCCAGCCGCACCACGCCGAGCGTCCAGGCCAGCGGGATAAACGCCAGCCAGTACAGGATTTGCGCCAGCGCCGGGATAACCCAGACGACCAGCGTGGCCGCCAGCCCCAGGATGAGCAGATAACCCTGCACCGGCACAATCAGCAGGTTGACCAGCAGCGAGACGGGGGACAGCCGCCCAAAAACCAGGATGATGAGGGGCAGGGTAGTTACCTGCGCCGCCAGGGAAACCACCGTCGGTTCGGCCAGGAAGTCGCCCAGGGTGCGCGCGGCGCGGCGGGGGAACAGCCGGTAGAGCAGGGCATCCAGCCGGCGGGCGAACGGGTCGGCATACAGCGCCAGCCCCAACGTGGCGAAAAAGCTCAACTGGAAGCTGACATCCCATAACACGAGTGGATTTTGCAGCGAAAGCAGAATCGCCGCCAGCCCCAGCGAGGCCGGGACGTAGGTTTTGCGTCCTACCAGCGCGCCGATCACCAGCAGGCTGCTCATGATGGCAGCGCGCATCACCGCCGCGCCCGCGCCGACCATCAGCGTATAAACGGAGATGAACGCTATACCAATAATCGCCGCCCGCCAGCCCCGGATGCGGAAGCGCCCCAGCAGGCCGATGACGATGCCGCTGAGCAGCGCCATATTAAAACCGCTGATGGCGACGACATGCGCCGCGCCCGCCGCGCTGAAGGCGTCCTGCACCTGCGGCGCGATGCCCCGCTCGTTACCCAACAGGATGCCGCCCAACAGCCCCGCCGCCGGTTCGGGCAGACGGCGGGCGATCTGCTCGTAGGCGCGGGCTTTAAAGTCCAGCAGGGCGCTGTAGAGCGGGTTTCCGCCGCCCGGCGAAACGACTTCGACCGCTGTATTTTGCATGATGCTGAAAACGCCGCCCCGCGCCAGGTAGTCGGCGTAAGAGAAGGTGTCGGACTCCGCCGGTGTGATGAGGACGCCGGTTGCGCGCACCCGGTCGCCGTAGCGCGCGTCGGTTTTGGGCGGCGCGTAAACCAGGACAGCGCCGCCGGTGGCCGTCGTTCGCCCGGCCTGGGTAAGCGTTTCGGCTTCCAGGCGCAGCAGCACGCGGTCGTCGCGCCGGTCGGGTTCGGCGGTGATGATGCCTTCCACCGTCAGACCGCCGGTATTGTTGTAGCGGGCGATGTCGCTGGTGGTCGGCACGAGCGACAGGCGCAGGCCGCCCAGCGTGAACGCCAGCAGCGCCAGCCCCATCCAGCGGCGGCTGCGTACCGACCAGGACAGCCAGACGACCAGCAGCGCTAGGGCGGATAACCCGGCCCAGACCGGCGCGAGGGCCTGTTGGTGGTTGTTGGCGGCCAGCAGGATGCCCGCCGACCAGCCGAGTGCCAGATAAACAAGGCGCATAATCGTCTACAGCAGCAGATTAGCCTTTAAACGTTCCAGTGTTTCGTCGTCTACGCCGGCCTGCTGGCGCAGATAGTCCAAAACCGAGCCGTAGCGTTCGGCCAGGTAACGCAGCGCGTCCCGCAAAATCTGCGGGTCGGCTACCAGAAATGGCTGCATATCCTCAACCGTCACCCCCAGCAGCCGCAGCCGCTTTAACGGCACGTAACGCCGGAAGTGGTCATAATAGCGGTTGCTCAGGCTGTAATCCGCAATGACGACTGCTTCCGGCACGCCCAGCGCCAGCAGCAGCAGCGCCATCGTCAGCCCGGCGCGGTCTTTGCCGGCGGTGCAGTGAACCAGCGCCGGCAGGCTGTCCGGGTCGGCCAGCCGCCGGAACACCTGTCCAAAAACCGGCGCGTGGTCGTCAATCATGCGGCGGTATAACTCGGCCACGACAGCCGAAAAACGCCGTTTGTGAAAGAGCAGTCCGCAGCCGGAACTGCCGCTCGTCCTTGGGGTCGGCGTTCACTGGGATACGAGTATAGGTGATGCCGACCGGCAGGCGGTCGGGCGCTTTGGTGACTTCGGAGTCGCTTCGCAGGTCGCAGATGAGTTTTAAACCCAATGTTTGCAGGGTGCGCTGATCGTTTTCGGTGATTTCGGCCAGCGTGCCGGAGCGGTAGACGCACCCGCGCCGCACCTGCCGCCCGTCCAGCGTGGTATACCCCCCGATGTCCCGCACATTTGCCGCGCCTTCCAGCGCGATAAAACGGTCGCCGCCAGCAGAGTCGGCATCCGGTTCGATGATGAGCGACTCCGGGGCAGGGTAAACGATGCGGTTACGGCGGGCGGCGAATTTTCGCCAGGCAGCCGCGCCGCCCAGCGCCAGTACAGGAAGCAAAAGACGACGTTTCAACAGACTTTCTCTCAATACCACAAACCTATTCACTGTAGCGAATCCTGCCGTTGTTCGCCAATCTTATGCATTTTATCCAAATCTGTTTGACAGGAAGTGGATATTCTTTTATGCTGGTATTAGTAACTCGCGTTAGTAACCCGCGTAACTTAAAATGGTTAGAAAAAAACGGGTCACTATGGCGGATGTCGCAAAATTAGCCGGGGTTTCGAGAACAACGGTTTCGTTTATTTTGAATAATGTCCCCGATACCAATATCCCCGATGCGACCCGCCAGCGCGTGCTGCAAACAGCGCGCGAATTGAATTACATGCCGAATGCCCAGGCTTTAAACCTGGCAACGGGAAAAACCATGATGATTGCGCTGGTGGTTCGGCAAACATCAGAGCAAATGTCAGGTGATGCGTTTGCCGGCGAGTTCATTCGCGGCGTGACCGGCGTGATCGAAGCCGAAAACTACCATCTGGTCATTCATGCTGCCGAACCGGATGCGCGGGAAAGCACCTATGGCAAGCTGGTGCGGACGCATAAGGTGGACGGACTGCTAATTTCCTCGCCCCTGGTGAACGATCAAGAGGTGAAACTGCTGTACCGGGAAGAAACGCCGATTGTTTTACACGGCGCGCCTGATACGCAAGACATCCCCAGCGTGGATGTGGACAACCGTCAGGGCGCGTACATGGCCGTTCGCTACCTGATTGATCTCGGCCACCGGCGGATCGGGCATATCAGCAACGCGCCGTTTTCGTATGCGTCCAGTTCCGACCGCCTAGACGGTTACTGCCAGGCGCTGGAGGAAGCCGGCATCCCATATGATGAGTCGCTGGTGCTGGCGGGAGAGTTCACGGCCTCCAGCGGTTACGAGCCGATGCGGGCGCTGCTTGATCTGCCGAATCCGCCGACCGCCGTTTTTGTCGGCAGCGATATGGTCGCCCTGGGGGCGATGGAGGCCATTCGCAGCCGGGGCGCGCGCATCCCGGAGGACATCTCGCTGGTCGGTTTTGACGATATTCTGTATGCGCGTTACACCATGCCGCCGCTGACAACCGTCCGTATTCCGGCTTACGAGCTGGGGCGCAGCGCGGGCGACCTGATGTTAAAGATTATCCGGGGCGAAAGTTTGCCCGGCACGCGAATTTTGTTACCAACCGAGCTGGTAGTCCGCCGTTCGACGATTAAATGTCCGGCGTAAAGGCTGCGCGCTCGATGGTTCGTTCAACAATATAAAGTTAGGGAGGATGTATGTTTAAGCGGTTTTCACTCATCATGGTCGTTCTTCTTTTGATCGTCGGCAGCGCCTATGCCCAGGGTACGGGGCCGGAGTGTTTTGGCAGCGAAGGCTCTGCGCTCTCCATTCTGGGGTCGTGGGCCGGTGAAGAAGAAGAAACCTTCCGCCAGGTGATCGCTCCGGTCATCGAAGCCTGCAATCTGACGCTGAGCTATGAAGGCACGCGCGACCTGAACACGGTGCTGCCCACCCGCGTTGACGGCGGCGCGCCCCCGGACATCGCCCTGCTGCCGAACCCCGGCGCGATCAAGACCTTTGCCAACAATCTGATCGCCCTGACGGACGTGGGGGTGAACCCCGACAGCTACTCGGAAGGCTGGCAGCAGCTTGGGTCGGTGGATGGCCGCTGGCTGGGCCTGCCGCTCAAGACCGATGTTAAGTCGCTGGTGTGGTACAGCCCGGTTGCTTTTGAAGCCGCCGGATACAGCGTGCCGGCCACGTGGGACGAGTTCATCGCATTGATGGATCAAATGGTGGCGGACGGCGGCCCCGCGCCGCTGGCGATGGGCTTCGAGAGCGGCGGCGCGACCGGCTGGACGGCCACCGACTTTGTGCAGGACATCCTGCTGCGGACGCAGGGTCTGGATTATGTCAACGGCCTGGTTTCCGGCGACACCGCCTGGAACGATCAGGGTGTGGTGGATGCCTGGACGCTGTATGTGGATTGGGTGAACAAATACGGCGCGGGCGGCGCGGATGGCGCGCTGACGACTTCATTCGGCGATGCGATTTTGCAGCCGTTCCAGGACCCGGCGGCGGCCTGGATGGTGAAGCAGTCCGGTTTCGCGGGCAGCGCCTTCATCCAGCCGAACTTCCCGGACTACGTGTATGGTGAGGACTTCGCCTTCTTTGTGCTGCCGACGGCGGACGGCGAGCCGGCAGCGATGCAGGTCGGCGGCGACTTCCTGGGCGTGTTCAACGATACGCCGGCGGTTAACGCTATGATTGCCTACCTCTCCAGTGCTGATGGCGCGTCGGCCTGGGCCGCCAGCGGCTTCGACCTGACACCCAACAGCGCGGTAGACCTGGGTGCTTACGCCAATCCGATTTCGGCAGACAAAGCTGCCGCGCTGCTGTCCGCGCCGGATGTCAGCTTCGACGTAGGCGACCTGATGCCCCCGGCAGTCGGCCAGGCCGAATTTGACAATATTAAAGCGGCGGTCGGCGGCGGCGATATTGCGGCGCTGCTGAACGAGATTCAGGCCAAATACGAGGAAGCGACCGGCATGTAGGTGGTCACTTCGACCTCTCAATAGAGTTAACGAGGGCGGTAACTTCTGTAAAAAGCAGCGGCTACCGCCCTCAGTCACAAAAACAGTATTTTTTGAGGAATTTGCTTATGCGCACCCTGATGGTTATGCGGCAAGGGCGCTGGACTCCCTGGCTTTACATGGCGCCGGCCATTATTGTTCTGGTCATTTATGTCGCTTACCCGGCCATTCGCACGGGGCTGTATAGCTTTCAGAATAACGACGGCACGGCTTCGGCAGCGGTGAGGTGCGCTGCCGACCAGCCCTGCTGGGGTTTTCTGGAAAATTATCGCCAGGCGTTTGCCGGTCAGCAGGGGCAGATCGCTCTGCGTAATACGGCGATCTGGCTGCTGGTGATGGTGCCGGGGACGGCCTTGTTCGGCCTGCTGCTGGCGGTGCTGACCGACCGCGTGCGCTACGAGGCGCTGGCGAAGGCGATCATCTTCATGCCGATGGCGATTTCGTTTGTGGGCGCGGCTGTCATCTGGCGTTTTGTCTACAATCCCGACCCCAGCATCGGCATCCTGAACGCGCTGGTGACGGCGCTCGGCGGCGAGTCTCGCGCCTGGCTGGCGACCAACCCGCCGGGAAATACCCTGCTGCTGACGGTCATCGGCATCTGGATTTGGACGGGTTTCACCATGACGCTGCTGGCCGCCGCCTTAAAAAGTATCCCAATGGAGATCATCGAGGCGGCGCGGGTGGATGGCGCGAACGAACTTCAGTTGTTTTTCCGCATTATGCTGCCGCTGCTGGCTCCGACCATCGCCGTTGTGATGACCACGATGACCATTAACACGCTGAAGATGTTCGACATCGTGTGGGTGATGAAGGGCATTCAAACCGATGTGATCGCTACCCGGATGGTGTCAGAACTGTACCTTGACCGAAACAACGGCCTGGCATCGGCATATGCGATCATCCTCATCGTTCTGATTATTCCGGTGACGGTCTATAACATTCGCCGGTTCGGCGTGGAGGAAGCGGAAAAATGAACAGAGATCGTTTTGTGATGTTCGTTAACCGTATCCCCCTGAATCTGGCGATCATCATATTGTGTGCCATCTGGCTGCTGCCGACGCTGGGGCTGTTCATCACGTCGTTCCGCCCGCAGCAGGCCGTTAACGAAACGGGCTGGTGGATGGCGTTAGCAGCCGCGCGCCCCGGCACGGACGAATATCAGACCTACTGCGCGCAGTGTCATGGCGAAGACTACAAGGCGCTGCCGAACGCCGACCTGAGCAGCCCGGACCTGATCGCCCAGTACCGCCGGTCTATTCAACTGTCCGGGACGTTTAACCGGGAATACGACGGCGTTATCCATATCCCGGAAGCTCAGCGCCCGGACGCGCAGCAGACAGCGGATATTCTCGACCATCTGCGGATCGCCTCCGGCTTGCAGGAGGCTCCGCCCCGGTTTACGTTCGCCAATTACAAGGACGTGCTGGTCGGTTATTCGGCGCGCGGCGGGACGTATGATGAGGTCTGCGCGGCGGACGGCCCTTCCGGGACGCGAACCTGCGATTTCTGGACGGATGCTACCGCGCCGAACGCAGTTTTGCGGGGCATGATTAACAGCTTCATCGTCACCGTTCCGGCCACCTTCCTGCCGATCATCCTGGCCGGTTTTGCCGCTTACGCGCTGTCGTGGATGGATTTTAACGGGCGCCGGGTGATGTTCGCCGCGCTGGTGGGCTTGCAGATCGTGCCACTTCAGATGGTGCTGGTGCCGATCTTCCGCATGTATACCGACCTGGGTTTAAACGGCACGTTCCTGGGGGTGTGGCTGTTCCATACCGGTTTCGGTCTGCCTTACGCGATTTACCTGATTCGTAATTTTGTTGGGCGGCTGCCTGCCGATCTGTTTGAGTCGGCGTATCTGGACGGCGCGAATCATTTCACGGTGTTCCGGCGAATCGTGCTGCCGCTGGCGCTGCCGGCTATTGCGGCGCTGGCGATCTTCCAGTTTTTGTGGGTATGGAACGACCTGCTGGTGGCTTTGATCTTCCTGGGTAATAACGCGCCGGTGCTGACCTACCAGCTCAGCCAGCTTGTTGATTCGCTGGGCGGCGGCTGGCACCGCATGACGGCGGCGGCGTTCATCAGCATCGCCGTGCCGCTGTTGATCTTCTTCGCTTTCCAGCGATTTTTCGTGCGCGGGCTGCTGGCCGGTTCGGTCAAAGGATGATGATGAAGCGATGCAGTGGTACATCAACGCCGTATTCTATGAACTGTACTTACGCGCTTTTGCGGATGCTAATGCCGACGGTCATGGCGATTTTGCCGGTCTGCGGCAGCGGTTAGATTATCTGGAATGGCTGGGGGTTGACTGTATCTGGCTGCTGCCGGTCTACCCATCGCCCTTACGCGACGATGGGTATGACATCGGCAGCTTTTATGGCATTCATCCCGATTACGGCTTCCTGGAAGATTTCCGCATGACGGTGGACGAAATTCACCGGCGCGGGATGCGGATCATCACCGATCTGGTGGTGAATCACACTTCCGACCAGCACCCCTGGTTTCAGGAAGCGCGGCGCTCGAAGGACTCGCCCATGCGGGACTTTTACGTTTGGAGCGACACGAACGACCGGTATGCCGACGCGCGTATCATCTTCGTAGATACCGAAACCTCCAACTGGACGTTCGACCCGGCGACTTCACAGTACTACTGGCATCGCTTTTTCAGCCATCAGCCAGACCTGAACTACGACAACCCGAAAGTGCGCCAGGCCATGCTGGATGTGGTTAAGTTCTGGCTGGATATGGGGATAGATGGTTTCCGGGTGGACGCCGTGCCGTACCTGTATGAGCGCGAAGGGACAAACTGCGAAAACCTGCCGGAGACGCACGCCTTTTTGAAGGAACTGCGCCATTTCGTGGACACGCATTATCCTGGCAGGCTGCTGCTGGCCGAAGCCAACCAGTGGCCGCAGGAACTGCTGGATTATTTCGGCGTTGGCGACGAGTTTCATATGTGTTTTCACTTTCCGGTGATGCCGCGCCTGTATATGGCGCTGGCGCGGCAGGATCGCTCCAGCCTGGTGCAGATTCTTGACGATACGCCGGCGATCCCTGAGGGCTGCCAGTGGGCGGTTTTTCTGCGCAACCACGACGAACTGACGCTGGAGATGGTCACGCCGGAAGACCGGGACTTTATGTGGCAGACCTATGCTGCCGACACGCGCTGCCGCCTGAATCTGGGCATCCGGCGGCGGCTGGCGCCGCTGATGGATGGCGACCGTCGCAAAATCGAGCTGATGAATTCGATGTTGTTTACGCTGCCGGGTGCGCCGGTGCTGTACTACGGCGACGAAATCGGGATGGGCGACGATGTAACGCTGCCCGACCGGAACGGCGTGCGTACTCCCTTACAGTGGATTGACGACCCTGGGGCCGGGTTTTCCACCGCGCCGGCGTTATATAGCCCGGTCATCAGCGATGCCGTGTATGGTTATCATCAGGTGAACGTGCAGGCGCAGCGGGCCGACTCGACTTCTCTGCTGCACGCGGTACGCCGGATGATTTTCGCCCGTAAAAACCTGCCGGTGCTGGCGCGGGGCAGCCTGGAATGGCTGCACGAGCTTCCGCCGCAAGCGGTGTGTTTCTGGCGGCGCTCGGCGGAGGGGGCCGTCCTGGCCTTGCACAACTTGTCCGACCAGCCGCTCGACATACCGCTTGAGCCGGGCATCATTTTTTCGGACGCGCTGTACCCGGATGCCGCGCCGGTGAGCGGGTCAGTCCGGCTGGAGGCTTACGGCTGCCGCTGGCTGCTGCCGGAAGCCGGCTAACCGGCCTGCCCGGGCGATCATTCGCCCAGGATGGGCAGCGCGGGTTTTTCTTCCAGCAGGTTACACGCCGTCCATGTGATTCGTTCCCCCTGGCGCGCGATCATGTACGTTTTGATCTCGAAGGGGCGAAAGCGTATCTCTTGCACTGCGCCGTCTTCGAGTTTGACCTGGGCGGTTGTGGCCTGGCCGGTGGTTTCCACCAGCCGGACGACCAGCGCCTCGGCATCTTCGGCCTTTTTTAGCGCGCCAAGCGCGATGGTGGCCGGTTCGACGCTGAGGAACGGGACGGGCGCGGATGGAGCTTCCGCCGGCGGTGTCGGCGCGTGGAAGGCGAAAAACCGTTCCAGCGGCTGGTGCAGTTCCAGCGCGGCGGGGATGAGGTCGGCGGCCAGCTTTTGCGGGTTGGTGTCCGCCAGCAGGCGAAAACGCAGATCAAGCTGCGTTTGATCCATGTAGGTGTAGGACTGTGCCGGGTCGGGGGGCTGCGTGTTGGGGTCGCCTTCCCAACTGCAATGCACCGCGCCGCGCGTCAGGCTCAGGCGCAGCGTACCGTCGTCCGAGGCGTCAAAACCGGCCTGGCCGTTGTTGGCGACGCCGACAGCCAGCTCTGGCGTTTCCAGTCGAATCCAGCGCGAATAGGGATATTCGGTGGCGTCGGCAGCGCGTTCGGCTGCGCCATAAGGCACTTCACCGGTGATACGCGGGTCGGGCAGGTCGAACGGCAGCGCGAATTTGAGCATCTTGCGGCGCGCCTGCATGTACAGGCGCAGATCGAGATCAACGGCCGGTAGATCGGCATAAAGCGTGAAACGCAGCGCGGCGCGCGTGTGCTGCCAGCCGACCAGACATTCGACCGTGACCGAAACCGGCCCCTGGGCGATGATTCGCAGCGCCGGGCCGGTCTGGTCTTCGACGCCGGTAAATGCGCCAACCTCCGCCGGGGTCAGCGCCAGCAGCGGGCTGACCGGCTGGTTATAGACGACGCGGTTTTCGCCACCCCAGGCGTGGCCGACATCCCGCATGGCGAAAAGCTGCGCGGGCGCTTTTAACAGGCTGCGCCCGCTCGGTTTGTGGTAAAGTTCGACCGGCGCGGCCAGATCGCGGGAAAAACGCAGCCGCCACCAGGCGTTTTCGACCGTGATGCCGGTATCGCCTTCGCTGGTTGAAAGCATCCCGGCATTTGGGACGGCGGCTTCCTCGAAACGGATTTCGTAGCGCCGGACGGCCAGCGGTGGCACGTCCGCGATGAAGCCGATAAACGGCTGCCATGTTCCGCCCGCCAGCACCGCGTTTCCGCCGCTGGTCTGGATGGGTAAACGCGCGCCGGTATCGTCATAGAGCGCGAAGGGACGGCGTTCCGACGGCGGCGCATAGGCGCTGAGGAAGTTGATACCCACGTGCGCTCGCAGCGCCGATGAATGAGGATTGAACACGTACAGCGGCACGGTATCATCCGCCGGCGGCACGTTGGGCAGCAGGGCGTTCTGCGCCCGCACGATGATACGGCGGGCGGCATCCTGGGCATAACCGAAAATGTCGCTAACGCCGGGCAGCGCATCCTCGATCAGCGAGCCGCACAAAATGTCGTGAAAAGCATTAAACATCAGCCGCTTCCAGGCGGCGCGCAGTTCGGCTTCGGGGTAGGGGCGGCCAAACCGCCACCAGGCGATGCTGGCCCACCGTTCCGCCGAGGCCAGCCGCGCCTCGCTTTCGCGCATCTGTTTTTTGACGGTGGCGACCGAGGTATAGGTGCCGGACAGTGTGCGCTGAAGATCACCGGTGTAAACGGGCAGCTCCGCCGCATAGCGCCGGATGCGGTTTAAATAGGCCTCCGGGGTGCTGTGGCGGATTTCGATATCATCCCCGGCGACTTCGGCAAAAAGCTGGCGAAAGGCGAGCAGTTCCTGCCGGGTCGCGCCGCCGCCATGATCGCCCAGTCCCCACGTCACCAGCACGTCGCGCCCGGTCGCGCGGGCGATTTCGATGCCTTTGCGTGCCTGCGCCTGCGCCTGCCCCGGCCAGGGTGTGCCGTACCATCCGGCGTCGGGCCGCAGCGCGATCACCTCCGAACCATCTACGCCGCGCCAGCGGTAGAGCGGCGCGGGCAGTTCAAGCTGCGACTCGACCGGGCGGCAGTGGATATAAAACTCGAATCCGCTTTGAACCAGCATTTGTGGCAAGCTGGCGGGATGCCCGAATGAGTCAAAATTGTAGGCCAGCGGCGGGCGCACGCCGAATTTTTCCGCGAAGTAGCGCCGCCCTTCCAGGATGACACGGACAAGCGTTTCGCCGCCGGGCAGGTTCACGTCCGGCTGCAAATACCAGCCGCCGGTAATATTCCAGCGGCCTTCACGCACGCGGCGGCGGATGCGTTCAAACAGCGGCGGGTCGTATTCTTCGACCCACTCGTATAACAGGCTTTCGTTGTGGTTAAAAATAAATTCCGGGAATTCATCCAGCAGGTTGACCGCCGTGCGGAAGGTGGAAATCGCTTCTCGCGCGCCTTCTTCCCATGTCCACATCCAGACAGGATCGAGGTGCGCGTTGCAGAACAGATGCACGATGGGGCGGTCGAGTGCTGTGGACATGGTGAACGTCTCCGGTGAAGTGATGGCTGCCTGCCCTCACCCTAAATCCCTCTCCCAACCGCTGCTTTGCAGCCAGGAGAGAGGTTTATTCCCCCTTTCCCGTGTGTGGAGAAAGAGGGGGGGGTAGATAGGGGGCAATGAACACTATCATGTAAGATTATACGATACCCCTGTGCCGCGGCCTGGCAGGGACAGGGACACACATCAGGGACGATGAGGTTATTTTTACCCTTTGACCGCGCCGATGGAAAGGCCGCGCTGCATGTATCGCTGCAAAAACACGGCGATCAGCAGCGGCGGCAGCATCGCCATGAAATAACCGGCCATCTGGATATTCGGCGGCGTGGTGCTGCGCTGCTCGACGGTGAATAGGAATACACTCACCGGCTGAAGTTCCGGCACTTCCAGCAGCACCAGATACGGCCACAGGAAATCCTTCCACAGGTTGACAAAGGTCAAAATCGCCAGCACGATGATGATCGGGCGGCTGAGCGGCAGGGCGATTCTGGTGAACATCTGAAGCGCCGATGCGCCGTCTACGCGGGCGGCGTCGAAAATTTCCGACGGCAGGCCGTCAAAGAAGTTCTTCAGGATGAAGATCATGAAGGCGTTGACGCCGTAGGGCAGCCACAGCCCCCAAAAGCTGCCGAGCAAATCCAGCCGCGCCACCGTGACGTACAGCGGGATGATGTAGGCCATACCCGGAATCATCAGCGTGACCAGGAAACCCAGCAGGATGAACTGCCCGCCGATGGGCTTGAGCTTCGATAGGCTGTAAGCGGCCAGCAGCGATGTGCCGATCTGCGCGGCCAGGCCGCCGATGACCAAGATAAGCGTATTGCCGAACAGACGCGGCAGCGAAAAATAGTTCCACGCCTGGGTATAGTTCTGCCATAGCGGCACGTCCGGCCATAGTTGGAAGGCCGGGCTGTAAATATCCCGGTTGGATTTTAAGCCGCTGCTGAAAGCATAGAGGAACGGCAGGATGACCACCAGCGCCAGCAGCACCAGCACCAGCACCATACCCAGGTAAATGAGCCGCCCGCGCCAGGTCTGTAGTTCCAGATTAGACAGGATACCGCGATTCCATGACTCCATCAGAGGGCCTCCTAGTTATTCGGCGTCGAGCGCGTGAGGCGCAGGTAGATGATGGACAGGAAGCCGAGGACGATCATCAGCAGCACGCTCCAGGCGGCGGCCAGCCCGTAATCGCCGTTGAGGAAACCTTTGCGGTAGAGCGTAAAAACCGGCGTCATGGTGGCCTGTCCGGGGCCGCCTTTGGTTAGTACGAAGGGTTCGAGGAATATCTGCACGATGCCCAACACCTGCACGATCATCATCACCAGCATGGTCGAGCGCAGATGCGGGAGCGTGATATGCCAGATGCGCTGCCAGACGGACGCGCCGTCAATCTCGGCGGCCTCGTAAAGTTCGATGGGTAAGTCTTGCAGGGTCGCCAGATAGATGAGCATGGTCGCGCCGAAGCCGCCCCAGGTCATGATGATGAGCATAGAAGGTTTGGTCAGGCTGGTATTAAACAGCCAGTCCTGGCTGCGCCCGCCCAGGCCGATGACGATCTGGTTGAGCAGGCCGCCAGGCTGCGGGCTGTAGATCAGCCGCCAGACCAGGATGGCGATCAGCGGCGGGATGACGCTGGGCAGAAAATAAACGACCCGGAAAAAACCTTTGGCCCAGCGCATCTCGTTGACCAGAATGCCGACCAACACGGGTATAAAAAAGCCGATGATAATGCTGAGGATGGCAAATTCAAAGCTGTTGCGCCAGGAAGCGGCAAAGGTAGGGTCAAGGAACATACGCTCGAAATTTTTGAAGCCGACCCAGGAGGATTTGCTGGCGTCCACCAGGTTCACCTGCTGGAAGCTCATCAGGATGCTGTTGAAGATCGGCCACCAGGCGAAAGCGGCGAAGGCCAGTATCGCCGGGAGGAGGAAGGCATAGGCGGTGATCTGCTGCTGCCAGTTAATCTGCCAGCGCCGTACGCGGGAGGAAGCCTCTGCCGCCGGAACTTGAGCCTTAAAAACGTTCATAGGGCGAAGTCCTGCTAAGTGGTGAACGGGGGTATCGAAGAATCAGGCGGCATCATCGTGGGATGCCGCCTGATAACATCGCTCAAAACTGCTGTTTACTTGGACGCTGCCGGGTCGAGGATGCCGGCCTGGAAGGCAGCGGCGTTATCCTTCATCAACTGGGCAACGTCGGCGCTTTCGTCGGTCAAGACGGTGGTCATGACTTCGGAAATCGCCACGTAGAAGTCCTGCGCGAAGGGCGGTTCGGGAACCAGGACGAGTTCGCCGGCGTTGAGCGCATCATAAAAGCCCTGGTAGTTTTCCACCGGCATAGTGATGAACTGCTTGTCGAATTCATCAACCGCTTTTTGCAGGTCGCCGGTATAGATAGGCAGCACGGGCGTGCCGGCGCCGGCCTGGGTGGAGTGGAAGATTTCGCGCGAGGGGGCGAACTCGGCGGGGCTGAGGTTGCGCCAGACCTGGAAGACAACTGCCGCTTCCTTCTGGTCGTCGTCAGCGCCGGAGAAAACCATCGTGTAGCTGCCGCCGGTCAGGGCGTAACGTTTGCCATCGGGGGCCTTCGGCACAGCGCTGTAGCCGAAGCGGGCCAGGTCAACTTCCGGCATATTCACGCGCAGCCAGCCGATGCTGCCGTCGGCGGGACTCATGAAGATCACCGAGCGGCCATCAACCGTCTCGAAAGTCGGGTTGCTGTTCAGGTCACGCGGGAGGGCATTTTCGGCATCCGGCCAGCGCAGGTCATAGAGGAACTGCATGGCTTCCACTGCTGGGCCTTCGCCGTAAACGGCGGTATAGGTGCCGTCGCCGTTATCGCGGATCAGTTCGGTCGCGCCAAAGCCGTAGGCCAGGTTCGTCCAGTGCCAGCCGCCGCCGCCGCCGGAGAGGAACATGGCAAAACCGGCGCGTCCGGTTTCGGCATCGGCCAGCGCCTTTGCCATCTCGCCCAGTTCAATCCAGGTCGTCGGGCCGGTTTCGTAACCGCCGGCTTTCAGCGCCTCGATGTCCCAGCCGATGCCCTGTGCATAGGAGAAACCGGGGAAGCCGTACACGTTGCCGTCGGCGTCGGAAAGCAGCGCCATTAGGGTGGGGTTATAAATCCCCTCCAGCCCCAGCGCCTCGAACTGCGCGCTGATGTCGGCGGCAACACCCTGCTGAATCAGGCGGGCCGGTTCGGTCGCGGGGACTTCAAACAGGGTCGCCAGGTTGCTGCCCGCCACCAGCGCGGCAAACGATTCGGGGTTGAAGCAGTACTGCGTGCGCTCGACCGTCACGTTCGGATAGACTTCCATGAAGCGGGCGAGCTGCGCGTCGAAGTTCGCCTGCTGCTCGGTCTGGTCTTCGCCAATGCAGGCCGCGACAGTGATCGAAACGTCACGCCCTTCGGCAATAGTTTCGGGAAAGACAATCGGCAGTTCCGGCAGGTCCTGCGCGGCGACCGGCGCGAGCGCGACGAAAACGATGAGCATTAATGTAAAAACACGGATGAGTTTCATTGAGTCATTTCTCTCCTTACTCAAAAATTCTTTTCTCAACCGGCGTTGGCCGGTTGATGAATATCGAATCCTGGCTGCAAACCCGGAAGGATTCGTCTACTTTAGCCGACTACCGGCCACATCTGCGGCCAGTAATCACCCACGAACGGCTGGCCTTCACGGGCATTTGGCCCCAGGAAAACCAGGTTCGGATGCCACTGCTGACCGGAACGGTAAACGCAGTCCCCTGGCATCATATGGGCGACGACCGACAGACGCGGCTCGTGGGTGTTATTCGGCCCCGATCCATGAAAGGTTAACGCATGGTGGAAGCTGACTTCCCCGGCCTTGAGTATGCAGGGTTCGTCAATCCATTCCCCCTTGCCCTGGGCAGCATAGGTTTTCGCCAGCGCCTCCAGGTCTTTGGTGTGGAACATGTCGCTGCCTTCGATCAGTCCCCACCGGTGCGACCCGACAATTGTCCGCATCCCCCCGTTACGCAGATCAGTATCCTGGAGCGCGACCCAGGCTGTACACATGTTGGTTGTGCTGCACGCCTTCCAGTAGCCAAAATCCTGATGCCAGCCGACGTTACCCGCGTCGGTTGTGCCGTCCGGGCCGACGCCGGGTTTGTAAATTACCTGGTCGTGCCACAGGCGTACCACGTCGGTTTTCATCAGCCGGGCGGCAATCGCGCCGATGTGCGGGCTGGTGACGGCGGCGCGGATGGTGTCGTTCACCCACCAGCCGTTGCAGTCCTGGCGCAGTTTGAGGGAATTCAGGTCTACCGGTGTGAAGCCGTATTGAGAAGGAATTTCGCGATCGAGTTCTCGCCGCCAGAAGCGTTCGTGCGCGGCGCGCAGTTCCGCGATCTGATCGTCGGTGAACAGTCGGGGACTGCGCCAGTAACCGCGTTCCCAGTATTCCTCGACGACGGCATCGGTAACAAGTTCTTCAATTTCAGCTAAGGATAAAACAGCTTCCGGCGGCATACATACTCCAATCACACCCTGTTAAAGAGAAATAACTTCTTATTACAGACAGGGTAGGGGGCAGGCATGACGCGGAGCAGTATTGATGTACCCCTACCGTCCGTCTACTTGAGAGCTTACCGCAGAGTGATTAAAGGGAAGATCATCAAAAATTGGCTGCGATGAACTAAAATTCTGGCGAAATTGGGTGGGGGTAGTGCCTGCTTCGCGCCGGAACAGCCGGTTAAATTCTTGCACGCTGCTGAAGCCGACACGGTAGGCGATTTCCTGAACCGTGATGTCGGTGCGCTGGAGCAGTCGCCGGGCCTCGGCCAACCGGCGCGCGTTGCGGTAGGCGATGGGCGTCGTTCCCAGTGCCGCCTGGAAGAGCGCGCAGCAGTGCGAACGGCTGACGTAGGCGGTGCGCGCCATGTCGTCCAGCGAAATCGGGTCGGCGTAGCGTTTTTCGACCATGTGCAAAATCGGGCTGATGCGTTTAAGCGCCTCGCGCTGCTGGCTGTCCACGTTCGTGCCGATCTGCTGGAGGACGCGCCGCGCCAGATGCCCGACCGCCTGGATAATCAGACCGCCGACGATCATATTCCAGGCGGCGTCCTGGCGGGTGAATTCGTTTTCGATGGCCTGAAGCGCCGCCCTCACCGGCGCGGTCGCAGAATCGTCCAGCGGGATAAGCGGGCTGTGCATCCCGAAATCCGGCGAGAAAGGCGCGTGCGCTTCCCGGCTCATCATCTGGGCAATCCAGCCTTCGTCGAGTATGGCGGGATGAAGATGGACGACAAACAACCGCGAATAGTCGCCGCTGGCATAACCCATATGCGGCTGGTGGTCGTTGATGATGTAAACCTGTCCGGGCTGGTAAGCGTATTCCCGGTTGCCCAGCACGACGATGCCGCATCCTTCCACCACATAGCCCAGTTCGTAACATTCGTGCCAGTGAGGGGCTTCGCAGCTGGTGGACGAGAGGTGTGCGTAGCCGATAGCAAAAAGCTCACCCTGAGACAGCAGCGTCGCGCCGCTGAGACCGGGGGCATATACGGGGACGAGTTTGCGCCAGTTCACCATTTGGATAATCGTGGAAAACCCTTCAAACAATCCTGCTCGAAAATGTGACCAATTGGCTATAATTATCCCCGTTCATTATAGCCGATGTTCCGACTTTGGCTGAGGAGCAGCTTCTTCATGGTTTCTTTCAACGGTCTGCACATGAACCTGGGCAGCCTGTCGCGTTTATCCAACGCGCAGACGCGCTCGATTAATGCCGAAAATCCCACCGGAGAGAAGGGAAAAGGCGGCCTGGCACTGCCCGACCCCGGCGGCCCGGCCCGCGAACTGGGGCAGGGCTGGAAGGTGCGCCCGTGCATCCACGTTCTCGCCGGGCAGACAGTGACGCTGGCCGACATCAGCGAGCCGGGCGCGATCCAGCACATCTGGATGACGGTCAATCCGGCGGCCTGGCGGTCTTTGGTGCTGCGTTTTTATTGGGATGGTGAAGAACAGCCGTCCATCGAAACGCCGCTGGGCGACTTCTTTTGCAGCGGTTGGTGCGTGCGCGCCAATGTCAGTTCGCTGCCGGTGGCCGTCAACCCGGCGGGCGGCTTTAACAGCTATTGGGAAATGCCGTTCCGCAAGAGCGCCCGCATCACTATCGAGAACGTCACGCCGAAGGATGTCCTCGACCTGTTTTACCAGATCACCTACACCCTGACCGACGTGCCGGACGACGCGGCCTATCTGCACGCCCAGTGGCGGCGCAGCAACCCGCTGCCGTACAAATCCGTCCATACCCTGTTGGACGGCGTGAAGGGGCAGGGGCATTATGTGGGGACGTATATGGCCTGGGGGTCGAACAATAACGGCTGGTGGGGCGAAGGCGAAATCAAATTTTACCTGGACGGCGACACCGACTTTCCGACCATCTGCGGCACAGGAACAGAGGACTACTTTGGCGGCGCGTGGTGTTTTATCATGGATAACGAGTACCAGCGTTTTTCGACGCCGTTCCTGGGGATGCCACAGGTCATCAAACCGGACGGGCTGAACATCACGCAGCAGCGGTTCGGCCTGTACCGCTGGCATATCATGGATCCGATTCGTTTTCAGCAGGATTTGCGGGTGACGATTCAGGCGCTCGGCTGGCGCTCGGAAGGGCGCTACCTGCCGCTTCAGGACGATATTGCCTCGACGGCGTTCTGGTATCAGAGCGAGCCGCACGCGCCGTTTCCGTCCCTGCCGGAGCGGGATTTTCTCGAAGTGATCTGATTCTGAATGTTTCCAACAAACGCTAACCTGAAAGAAGGGAAATATATGACAAACGACAGTACGCCATATTACCCCAATGCCGGCAAGACTATCCGGCTGGGGCGCATCATCAACCCAAAGGATGGCCGCGCGGCGGTGGTCGCCTACGATCACGGCCTGCACGTTGGCACGATTCCCGGCAACATCAATCCCGGCCAGATGCTTGAAAGCCTGGCCGAAGCGGGGGCGGATGCCTTTCTGGTCGCGCCCGGCATTGCCCGAACCTATGCCGGCATCTTCGCCGGGCGCGGCGCACCGGGGCTTATCCTGCGCCTAGACTGGACCGACCTGTGGCGCGACCCGAACAAACTGGGCTATCGGGAAGGGCGCGGGCGGCTGATCGGTACGGTCGAGGATGCGGCACGGTTGGGAGCGGATGCCGTGCTGGTGTATATGTTCATCGGTTACGAAGACCCGGAGGCGGAGGCGCAGCAGGTCGAAAGCGTGGCGCGGGTGGCGCAGGACTGCGAGGCGCTGGGCATCGGCTGCATTATCGAACCAATGGCGCGCGGCCTGCTGGTGGGCGATAACCCGTTTAATGCCGAATATATCGCTCTGGGGTCTCGGATGGCCTGTGAACTGGGCGCGGACTTGCTAAAAACTGATTACAGCGGCAGTGCCGGCAGTTTCCGGTACGTGGTCGAGTCGTCGTTCTGCCCCATCCTGATCGCCGGCGGGCCAAAAACCACCACCACCCGCGAGGCGCTGGAAATGGTGCAGGGCGCGCTGGAAGCCGGAGCGCGCGGCATGTTTGTGGGGCGCAACGTTTTTCAGGCTCCGCAGCCGCCCCTGATGCTGAAAGTGATGCGCCAGATTATCCACGATGGAATCGGCGTGGATGAGGCGCTGGACACGCTGGGCGAAAAAGCCGGGGTATAACCGCCGCTACAGCGGGCTGATCTCCACGACTGTGCCATCTTTGCCGGGCAGATGCAGCGTCACGAAGCTCTGTTCGCGCGGGGCGAAAGACTGCGTTTGCCCGGTCAGCAGGTCGTGCGCCCGGTAATCGCCGTCCCGGAAAAGGTCGGAATGCAGGTCAACGGTGGTCTGCACATCGGAGTCGCCGTTGTTGGTGGCGATCAGGAAAAAGACCTCACCGCGCTGGAACAGCGCCGTGCTGATGTGCGCCGAACGCGCGCGGCTGTAGAGCGGCACGCCGAACCAGCCGTGTACCGCCAGCACCAGCGCCGGGTCGGGCGGCACGCCCAGAACGGTGATCGTCCCCTGGCTGCGTTTTTCCGTATAACCGACCGCGTAATGCAGACCGACCGCCAGATGAAAATGCAGATGGCTTTCTTCGGCGTAGTCGTCGCCGGGGGGTGTGCGCTGCGCCGTGATCGGGTTGCCGGGCGGGGTGTCGTACAGGAACACGTTCGGCGTGTCCAGCGCGACGGTGTGTTCGCCGCGCCGTAAAAGGATGCTGCCGCCGACGATCAGGCCGTCCGGCTCGCGCAGGCCGAGCAGGTTCAGCGGGCGCAGCGTTTCGTCCAGCACCGGCAGATGCTGGAAAAAGACCAGGTTTCCGCCGGACTCGACGTAAGCCAGCAGGCGCGCCTGGTCATCCCGGCTCATCCAGCGCCCGCCGGAGTAAAACATCAGCGGTTTGACTATACCGCCTGCGGCCAGGTCGTAACACTCGTAGTCCACGTCGGCCAGGTAACAGGCGCGCAGCGTCGTATCGTTGAAGCCGCCGATTTCCGAGCCGCGATCCACGATGCCCAGGGCAATGGCCGTGCCGGTCAGCTTTTCCAATGACGGCGGGTCAATTGCCCGGAACAAGTCGGTGATCTTTTGATAAGCCGCGAACAGTTCTGGGCGGGCGCGTCCCCATTCGTTGATGGGCGACATATACCAGTTGTCGCGGTTGACCAGCATGTACCAGTTCCAACCGGCCAGCCCGGCCAGCAGGGCGGAAAGTGCCATCAGCCGGGTGTGGTTGGGCGTGACCAGCCGGGTGTGGTAATGAAAGCCGTGCCACGTCCCGGCCTGAAATTCCGGGCTGAAGGGTAGCGGCGAATAAACGCGGGTGTAGCGCATCAGGTGGAGAAATTCCTGCTGCTCGGTCGGGTCGCGGCGGAACTCGTTGACCGAATAATAATCCGGCCCGGCCAGATCGCCCGCCGCGTGCAGGGCGCGCCAGTCCTGCACCATGTGGCCGGGATAATGATTGAGCAGCAGCGGCACGTCCACGCCCAACCGCCGGTAGGTACTGGCCGCCCAGCGGCCAATTTCCGCCGTGTACCAGAGCTGAAAGCGGCGGCAGTCCAGGTAGCGATTGAGATAAGCGCGCTCGTTAAAGAGCGGGCGCATGACCGCGCGCGCCTGGGAAAAGTCGATATATCCCGTTTCCCATGCGTCGTTAAGCGCCTGGATATCCGGGTAGCGCCGCCGCAGCCAGTCCTGAAAAATACCCGGCTGGTCTTCCAGCCCCAGCGCCCCGGCATAAAAACGCGGCCAGAGGTCGGGTTCGTTGTCGGCCTGGAGCAGCACAATCGGGCCGCCATTGGTGGCGAAATAGGGGCGGGCGGCTTCGACGGCGGCGGCCATCCAGCCGGCAGCCGCGTCCAGAAATTCCGGGTGCAGGCGGTGTAGATGCGTGACCCGCCCCGGCACGCCCATGTTCGTCCATTCGGCGTATACATAAGGGCCGGGGCGGAAGATCACCCAGAAGCCGCGTTCGGCGGCCAGCGCCAGAAAACGCACCAGATTGCGGCGGGAATCGGTCTGCCCGGTGAAATCAAAAATTCCCGGCTGGATTTCGTGAAACTCCCAGACGGCATAGGTGCTGATGATGTCTAAACCCAGGTCGCGGATGCGCCCCAGGATGGCCGGCCACTCCGCCGGGTTGGCCCGCCAGTAGTGGAATTCGCCGCTGAGCAGCGCCCGTGACTCGCTGCCGACCCACAGACGCCGGTCTGCGATGCGAACCGGCGGCACTAAGCGACTCCCAGCAGGCTTTTCGCTAACCGGGTGGCGCTGCTGGCGTCTGGGCTGTAACCGTCCGCCCCGATCTCGTCGGCATAGGCCTGCGTCACCGGCGCGCCGCCGATCATCACCTTGACCCGCTCGCGCAGCCCCGCCGCTTTCAACGCTTCCACTGTCACCTTCATGCTCGGCATGGTGGTTGTCAGCAGCGCCGACATCGCCACGATCTGCGCGCCATCTGCTGCCGCTTGCACGAACTTCTCCGGCGCGGCATTCACGCCCAGGTCGTGGATGGCGAAACCCGCGCCTTCCAGCATGATGGCGACTAGGTTCTTGCCGATGTCGTGCAGGTCGCCTTTGACCGTGCCGATGGCGACGGTGGCGATGGGCTGGACGCCGGACTGGACGAGCAGAGGTTTGAGCAGGTCGAGGCCGGCCTGCATGGCGCGGGCAGCGATCAGCATTTCGGGAACAAAGTATTCGCCGTTTTCGAAGCGCAGGCCGACTTCGGTCATGGCGGGAATGAGGGCGGTATTGAGGATAACGCCGGGGTCGAGACCTTCATCAATCGCCTGCTGCACCCCGGCTGCTGCGGCGGGTTTGTTCCCGTGAATGACGGCTTCTTTGATTTCGTCTAAAACGGCCATTTTCGGCTTTCCTCCAGCATGATGATGAAGTTATCTACAGGAATATAGTTGGCAACCGTATTGCCTGTCCCCAAGGCGAATCGCCCGCCCGGAGCGCACCGGCTGAGGACGCGCTGCACGTATTTTCGCAGCGACGGCTCATCGTAGCGCACCAGGGCGTCCATATCTATGCCGCCCAGCGTGGCGATGCGTTCGCCGTACCGCCGCTTAAATTCCCATACGGGCAGAATAACATCCTGAAAGGAATGAAGACCATCTATGCCTACATCTTCGATCAGGTCTTCAATCAGTCCCGGTTTATATAGATTACCACAACTGTGGAGGAAAAAGGGTTTGTTATGTGCGTGCGCCAGCGCGGCGAACTTTTTGTGCCAGGGCAGCACCAGCCGCCGCAGCGTATCCGGCGAAAGCAGGGTAGAGGTTTTGAAGCCCATATCGTCGGCGTGGAAGATCGCGCCGACCGCTTCCAGGCCGACGACCGCCTCGTAAAAGGCGTACACTTTCTGACCCCAGACATTAAAAATCGCCTCGACCAGCG
>JAPKMO010000051.1 GCA_026645945.1 Anaerolineae bacterium | reverse complement strand
ATCCGTAAACCGATTGATCTGATAGCAGAACAGTGGGCTTAAGCCCACTGTCTGGTGGGTTTACGGATAAACTCTAAGCCCACTGTCTGGTGGGTTTACGGATAAACTCTAAATGCTTGTTACATACGTGATCGGCAGGTTGAAAATTTCCTTAAACACCTGCCAGTGCAGAGCGACGACCTCCCTGCCGACCTGTAAGGTATATTCCAGCGCGCCGGGGCGGCTGTCCACCACCGGGCCGGGCGAAACCTCCATCCCGCGCAGGCGAAAAATCCACTCTGCCCGCAGCATGTGGAAACCATCGCTGACCAGGATGGCCGTTCGCCAGCCGTTGGCCGCCATGACCTGCCGCGACTGGAGGGCGTTTTCTTCGGTGCTGCGGCTGGCATCCTCCAAAAAAATCGCCTCTGCCGGGATGCCCCGCCCGCGCAGGATTTCGGCGCAGGCAGCGGCCTCGCTGCGCCGGGTGTGTCCGGGCGTGCCGCCGGAGCAGATGATAAACGGCGCGAGGCCGTCCTGCCATAAATCGGCGGCATGGGTCGAACGGCGGGTCAGCGCCGGGCCGGCGCGGCCATCGGCGCGCACCCCCGCCCCCAGCACAATAATCACGTCGGCAGGCTCAAGGTCGCGCTCCACCCGCCCGTAAATGTGAATGGTCAGCGCCAGCAGCAGCGCCAAGATTATCCAGGCCGCCAGCGCCAGCAGCATCCAGCGCAGCAGCCGCCGGAACGACACCCCCGCCCGAACGCGCCGGAAAAAGCGTTTAAGGATGCCGGATGGGAAAACCGGGATTAACCGCCGCACCTAGAATTAACTCGTAAAATACACGGTTAATGCCGCACTTCACTCGGCGGCAGCGAAAAATCACCCATCGAGTCGTCCAGCGTGACCTTGCCCATCATCCACCCATCCACCGCTGTCAGGCGAATCCGCATGATGGGAAGCTGGCTTTGACTGAAGCTGATGGAAGACTGCGGCTGTAAAATCACCGGGTCTTTGAGGTGCATATGCCGTATGGTGGGGACATGAACTTCGCCGTCGTCAAAATCGTCGTCTTCGTCCTCGTCCTCATCATTTTCACGGTCGGTGCGGTCATCTTCGGTTAGGTTGGTAAAATCGAACAATTCCTCGGTTGCCTTTAGTTCCTCCGGCGTTGGGTGCAGCAAGGACTTGCGCGCCTGTTTGGCGAACATCTTGCTCATGGTTGAAAGATATTCACGTTCGCTGACCAGCGTCCCAGTGATGACCATGCCCTTCATAAAAACCGTGATGCCCAACTGCATCCCGCCGCGATTGACGAACGCAGACACCAGATCGGCCAGCAAAAAGTCCGGCTCCTGCCAGAAGCCGGATACATCGGGCATAAAGTCGTCATCCCACATCATAACGGGAAAATCCTTTGTCATACAGACGCCTGGTTTAGAGATTCCATTATAGCGGCTGTAGGGGAGATTGGGTAGGCAGCAGGGGACGCGCGCCGGCGCGCCCCCTGAATTTTTCAGCCGGTCAGCACCGGCTGTAACCGCAGCTCAGGCACTTTTCGCAGCCTTCGGCGCGCACCAGCGTCGCCAGGCCGCAGTCCGGGCAGATGTCCGCGCCGGAAATGATGCCGTGCGCCGGGATGCCGTTGCTGTGCGGGTCAGGTTCCGTTTTCGGTTCGCCAACGACCGGGCTGCCGTTGATGAGCGGCAGGTTCAACTGCTGCGCTGGGGGCTGCGGGAAGTAGTGTTCCATCAGCGCGCCGGCCACCGCGTCCGGCAGCGACATAACGCGCGACGGCCCCATGCCCACCGACCGCGAGCCGCCGATGCCCTGAAGCTGGTCAATCACCAGTTTGAGCATTTCCTTCCGGTTCTGCGGCGCGGTCGTCCGCAGCTGCAGCGAGATCATACGCCCCAGCCCTTCGGCGTCGGCTTGCAGGTCGCTGCCCGCTTTGCCGACGGTGATGAACACCTCGAACGGGTTGCCGTGTTCGTCGCTGTTCATGGTAATGAAGGCCGTGCCGAAAGGCGTCTTGCGGCTGACGGTGACGCCGGCAAGCTGCCGGGGACGCGGGTAAACGCGGTGCGGCGTGGCGACCTGCTCCACCGGGCGGGTTTCCTCGGCTTTTTTGTCACCCTGTTTAGTGGTTTCCTCTTTGAGCATCAACACCTGTTCGTCACGGCTGCCGTCCCGGTAGACCGTGCCGCCCTTGCAGCCCAGTTCGTACATATATTCATACAGGGCGCGTGTTTGTTCGATGGTGTAGTTATTAGGCAGATTGGCGGTGTTGTGGTTGCAGATACCGTTCGCAATAAACTCATGTCCATCCGGTACAGTGATGTCAAAAACCTCGGCAAAACCGCTCTGAATAGCTTTGACTTCCAGATAAACGCAGCCCTCTTTATCATGTGCAAAGAACTGCTTTAGGTAATCGCTGCTCGTGTCCTCAAAAGCCTGATAGACTTCGTAGGCATCCTGCCGCCTGATTTTTGTACTGCGCATCAGGGCAACCCGCACACGCTGATAGTCGCTGGCACGATCAGGGTACAAACTCCGCAGCGAGCGTTCATTTTCCTGGACAGCCTGGTGCAGTTCGCCGCTCACCTGTTCCGGCAGCAGCGTCGAATAGCTGCGCGCTTTCATCTGCCGTCCATCGTCCCGGCGCGCCATCCGCTCATTCTTCCACACTTCGTCAAAAGCGGTGATGGCTGCCAACCGGCCAAGATCGCTGCCCGCAACCGTTACCGACCAGGCGTTTGCGCCTGCCTTGTGCATCCGGGCGACGATGCCGAAGTTGAGCAGAAGCACCTGTAACTGTTTGAGCAGTTTGCGGCTGGCAAGCCCAATACCAAACATTTTCCCGTCCAGCGTCATGTAGGCATCAAGGAACAAACCGCGTAAGAAATGGCCGATTTCCCCTGCGGATGCGCCTAGAATGCAGTTCGGGATGGTCTTATTCTTCGCGCCCGGCAGCATTCCCAATTCGTCAACCAGCCAACTACGCAGCGCGCGCGAATTGGCGCGGACATAATACAGACTGTCGCGTCGGTTATCGCGCTCGATGCGGCACTTCATGTCGAACAGGCTCTCAAACAGCCCGGCAACCCGCTCAACAATCTGCCGGTCGCTATTCACGAAGCTGACACCGTTGCGGCCAATCGTGCCTTCAGAGGTAATGCAGCCCAACAGATAGGCCAGTTCCTCGCTCATCTGCCCCGGAAGGCGGATTGGCTTGGTATTGGTCACATCCCAGCGCCCCTGATAGGCCGGCAGCGGCTTGCCGGGACGGCCAAACTGCCGCTGACCTATATACAGTGGAACGATGTCGCCAATGCGCAGCGCCGACAGCGGTTTAAACACGCTCGTCCCGTCGGCGTCCAGCACCCGAACAGGGTGATTGTGCGTGCCTTCGATTTCAAATCCATACGCCAGCGACAGCCGGAGGGTTGGCCGCATCCCATTATAGTAAAATGCAGTCGCTCTGGAATGCCCGCCAGAAGTGCGAACCGTGATATCCAGGTCGGCAAACGTGTCCGGCTCGCGCATTTCCGACAAGTCCTCAATCGGCAGCAAACCTTCGTCCGTCAGCACCAGCGTATCGCCAACCACGCATTTGCTGATGCTCGAATCAACCCACCTCTGGATAGCGCCCTGCACCTTGACGTGTTCTTCCGGCGTTAAATCCATCGCCGTGACGAAATAATCCGGCAGGTCGGTTTCATCCGGGTGCGCCTCGAACCATTCTTTGACCAGCGGCACCTGTTCCTCGTGCAGCCCCAGGCGGCTTTTGCGGTAGTACACCCAGGAGAAAAACGGCTCGATACCGGTGGACGTGTTCACCATTGTGCCTGTTGTATTGTGGGAAACAAAACCGTTGGCGATGTAAGTCTGGTTATCCGGCACCGACAGATCATAGGTGAGACACGCGCCATCTTCAACAGACGCCACATCGTCTATGAAGATGTCCTTCGCCACCAGTTGTCCCAGGCGTGTTTCCTGAAGCGTGGGATAAGCCGTCATCGTCTGTTTAACGAACTGCTGTGACAGCGCCCCGTTGCGCACCAGGCCAATAATCTGCTGGCGCACTTCGTTTTTCAGCCCCTTAGACTTCGCGTAGAACTCCTCGCAGAGTGCAGGAACAGCGATACTATCGCCCCGGTCAGCGATATTGCCCAGGTTCGCCGCCAGATCACGCTTTCGCTGGCTGATGAAACCGATTTCACGGGCAAACTTCTCACCTTCGCGGCGGTTGATAATCCGCAGTTCATACTTGGCACGCTGCCCCAGACTGCCGGTCGAGCGGGGAATTTCGCGGATAGTCGCTACGATACCCAATCCAAGCAGAGCAACCTGAGCCTGATTGAGCAAACGCTTTGAAGTAGAGACGAGACTGATAGTGCCGCGATGAACACCACCATCGGCCTCAAACAGCCCGCGCAGAAATGCCGCTACATAGATTCTACCGGCCTGCAAAATCTTGGATGGAATAAATGCGCCTTCCGCGCCCTCGCCATGATTACCCTGTGGCTTGGAAAATCCGTTGGCTTCAAAGAAGCGCGGGATGTAATAACCTGTCAGGTTTGCGACCCAGCATCCCTGCCGATCTTCGATGGGAACCTGCCGGTCTTCTCCCCAAACCTTTTTCATCAGCGATTGAACATGTGTCAGCAGATCAGGGTCGCGCTTGCACACAACAATGTGCAGGCCGCCGCGTCGTTTGGTGAACCCATCGCCCATGTAAAGCCCCAGGAGTTCCGCCAGATCGGGTGTCAGAACAGGGGGTAGGTCGCTCAAAGCGCGATTACCCTGTTCAACACTCGCCAACCGGATGGTTTCACCATCGCCAAGCGTGTTTTTCTTCAGCACCACCCGGTCGCCCACAGCCAGTTCATCCATCCGACGCCAGACATAGTTACCGCCTGCGTCAATGATACGAATACGATGATTGTGCGTAGCCGTCAGACTAAAGCCGCGTCGGGTAGTCATCGTCTTAACCGGAGCGTATCCGTTGATGTAGAAGTGCGATGTTTTCCGCAAGCCTTCGTCCGTATGCACATCCTGAGTGATTATCTGCCACTGCTCTCCGTCGGCATCACCCAACTCAATAATAGGCCGCAGCCCCGCCGCCGTGCTGACCAGCGTATCCGGGGCGACGCATCCTGTAGGCGCTTGCGTCAGTAGTGTCACGTTTCTTATTCCGCGCTTTTTCACCTTGTCGCGGATGTCCCTGGGCATGGACTTCATGAAGCCGCTCTGGAGGAACTTTTTGGCATCGAACTGCGGGAACGCGCCCTTTTCCTGCGCCAGTTCGGTTGATGTCTCGTATACCACCCGCGCCAGAAAACCGTACAGCTTATCAATGAACTGCACCGACTCGTCGCTGCCATAGCGGATGCCGAGACGAATCAGCAGTTCGGCCAACCCCATATTGTTCAGCCCCACGCGCCGCTCGCTCATCTGCTGCTGGCGGTTAGGTTCAAAGAAGTAGGGGGTGCTGTCAATGACGTTATCCAGGAAGCGGGTGGCAAAACGCGCCGTCTGTTCCAGTTCGTCCCACTTTACGTCGTGCTTGTCCTCGTCATAGAATCTTGCCAGATTAATAGCGCCGAGGTTACAAACACCAAAAGATGGGAGACCCTGCTCACCGCACTGATGAGCAACGATTCCATTAACAACCATTGAGTGCGTCTTCGGTTCTGTGATGTCGAAAACTGCTTCTTCACCATCATAAAGGATGCTCTCAACAGTTACCGTATAGGTTTCCGAACGGGGAGAATTCTTATAATCTCCAAGATAGTCAACCAAAGATTGGTTTTTACGCTCAAGCAAGAACCCAATTTCTTTGGCGAAAGTCACGACATTCACTTTGGCAATATGCAGTTCATGTTGAGCGCGAATTCGATATTCTTTCAATCCACCCTTGCCATCAGGCATGGGTTTGTTCTGCGCCACGCGCCGATTTCGTAAAAGCCTCGACGCAATGCCAAAATTGGCTAATAGCTGTTGAACCTGTTCAAGCAACGTGATCTGACTGGAAGCGAGACGAATTACCGCAGCTTTGCTGGTTGTCTGCTGAACACTGCCGTCCGCAGTAAACAAAGCTTGCAGGAAGCCTCGCTGCATCTCCTCAGTGCCTTTAAACACAATCTCTGGTACGCGGTGCTTAAACTCGGTCAAACCATGTCCCGCCGCTAAAGTCATCAGCCGCGCCGAACTTACCCGCGCTTCATCTCTCCCTTTAACCTGCGTTGCGCTCACATTATAAGGGCGAGTTAAATTGATCGTTACCGGTTGAACGACTTCGTTCACATACTCTGCAAAACTGGGGGCCAGTTCTCGTTTTTCCTCGCCAAAGAAAGACAGCACTGCTTCTTTGCCGTTGAAAGTACCATCTCCTACCAGCCATCCCAAAACACGGCCTAGGGTAAGATTACCCTCAGTTCCAAATCCGCCTTTACGATTCAGGATATGAATTTTGTCGCCGGGTTTCAAATCTTTCATCTCAACCCAACTACTTGGCGTCATGAAGCGGTGATCGATTGTGGCCCTCACGAAGTACCCCTCGTGCGTCTGGAGTCTATAGACAGGCTTGTAACCGGTCATAAATACGCGAGTGGAAGGGGTAGTCGTTTCGGTTAAACCAAAACGTCCATCAATTGCGACAGAAATATCAGTTTCGTTGTCGAATAACTCGCGTGCCTGTACCAGGCCCTGATTCGTATAAATCCGGGTATCCCCGGTAACGCACGGATTCGTGCTGATGATCGGCGCGAAGTACCAGCTGTTCGACATTTTGTTGTAGCGTTCGCGGAACCACACCCCCGGCTCGGCGCTGGCCCAGGCGCTCTCGATGATCGCGTCCCAGACGGCGCGCGCCTTCACGGTGCGGTAGTGAATCACCTTGCGCCCGGCGGCCATCCACTTTTCCAGGCTGCCGTCCCATTCCTCGTCATAGCCGGGTTCGCTGGTGTCGGGGAACATCAGCGTCCAGTCGCCGTCGGCCTTGACGGCTTCCATCAGCTTATCGGACACGCCAACGCTGATATTGGCGTTGGTGATCTGCCCGGCCTTGCGCTTGCTGTTGATGAAGTCGAACACGTCCGGGTGCCAGTCATCGAGGATGAGCATGAGGGCCCCCCTTCGGCTCCCACCTTGCTCGATGAGGCCGGTGACAAAGCTGTACAGGCCGCCCCATGATACCGCGCCGCTGGAGCGCCCGTTGACGCCCTTCACGTAAGCGTGGCGCGGGCGCAGGCTGGACACATTGATGCCGACGCCGCCGCCGCGCGACATGATTTCGGTCATCTGGCGCAGCGTTTCGATAATGCCGCCGCGCGAATCACGGGGGGACGGAATCACGTAGCAGTTTGAAACCACCACGCCCGCCGAAATGAACGAATGATCTTCGGCCACCTCGATGTCCATCACCACGCCGGAATAATCCTCAACGGCGATTTCGTCAATACGCACCCATTTCAGATTATCGTACTCGAAGTAATACCTGAGATCAGTCTCAGCTTGTGGTGCTGTGATGTCGAAGAAATGTTCGAATAGAGGGCCGCACTCATTTGCAGTCGCCTGAATACGATAAGCCGGAACACGGCCAAGCCGATGAGTATTCTCCCTGATTGAGAAAAGATACCCCAGGCGCAGCAGCAGTTGGTAGACCTGTACCGCTAAAGTGCGATTCGACAGCACAATTCCCAGTTTGTTATCCGAGACATATCCGTCCGCGCTGAACAAGCCTCGAAGTAAATCCAGCGTTAGCTTATCTTGCAAATGCATCAGTGAATCGGGGATACGTTTACCGTAGCTGTAGTATCCCAGGAATGCTTTGAAAAACTGCCCTAATGGTAGAGAGTTTGCCCACAAATCATACCAGCGCTCGGTACTGCTGAGTTTCAGAGATGGAACGATGCCAAATTTGTCCTCAATAATTTGAGCGACTTTTTCGGCGTCTTCCTTCTCATCGAGGTTGAAAACAATCTTAATACCCGATGGAATGTCCGTACCTGTGCGATGCGTAATGCACCCATCACCTAACCAGCGCCCGAACAGGTAGCACAGGTCTCCATCCAGTTCTAATACGTTGTTCAGGGCAAAGCGAGTGCCATGATCTTCTATATAGCCGTGTTGTCCTCTACGGGTTTGCTTGAACAACTTGCCGTCGGCAACTTCGTAGCCATCCAGATAATCCGATAAGCGAATTGGTTCATGCGGGCATTCTTCAGCATTATAGCCGACGGCGACGTAATCCCCTGGCTTGATGTCCTTCGCCGGAATCCAGTCCGGCTCCTGCTTCAGCCGCAGGCCGTCCCGCGAATTATGTTTATTGACCCATTCCGAACGAATGATATAAATCTTGTGATCGCCGGTCACGCGAAGATCATCAAAGCCGATCTTTTTGGGGCGAATGATGTACAGCGGCTCGTCGGTTTCGCGCTCGAATTTGTGCAGTACGGGACGCAGGCGGCTGCGATGCGTGACCACCAGATCGCCGACCTTCACATCGCCGATGGGTTTATAACCGTCCGCTGTCAACAGCTCCTGGTCAGGCGGCATACAGTTATAGTAGGTGAGTTCCTGGTCGGTTCCGGCGGCGGCCAGGATGCGACCGGCAGGCACGAACTTCCAGTCGTCCAGCAGCCAGCGGAAACGCTCCGCCCACAGCTTTTGCAGTTCCGGGGTGGATTCCACCGAGGCGATGCCGGCAGCCACGCGATCCATCATCTGGCCGGGGTCGGTTTCCAGCGGTTTGTCCACATGTTCCACGTCGCGCTCGACCGTTTCGCCGTCCAGCAGTTGAACCTGCACTTTCGGCAGATCAAGCGCCGTCACCTTACCGATTTCGCGCTGGCCGGTTTTGGCGTCCACCACCACGATCACCGTATCACCCACCGCCAGCGTAGCGCGCGTCATATCCTTCTGGGCGTAACGATCCAGAAAGATTTTATAACCCAGTTCGTGCAAAACATTCTTCGGCGAAGTAGTTTTGGACTGCACCATCGGCACGCACCTTTCTATAAAAACGCTCTTAACAGGCGGCGTCAAACAACAAATAGATACGAAACCCCCACAACAAACTATGGGGGTGCGAGGAAGTTAGAAGCTGTAACAATCGGCGCTTCATAGCACAGATGTACTTTAGCATGAGCCAACGGGCTTTGACAACTGGATTCAGCGGCACTTGGGTTAGAAAATAGTATGATATTGTAACGATTTTCCCACAAAAAACCGACATAACCCACATGGCGCGCGGCAGCCTGAATCCACCTATAATAGAGAGTTGATCGGGATGAACGCCTCAAGGAAAAGCCGAATTGCCGGTGTTAAAAAACGCGCTTTTTGCCCTCCTCCGGCGGCGTTTGCCGAACGCGCCTTTCGAGCTGGCAGCCATCTTGCTGCTGTGGGCGCTGTACCTCAGCCTGGTCGTGCCGCCCCCCTACACCCCCGAACCGCGCGGCCTGGATGCCGCGCCGCTGCTGGACGCCTGGCTGACCCCGGACCAACGGCAGCCTGGCGTCGAACATGAGCGGCTGGTCGGCACGCTGCTGCCGGTGTTCATCGGCCTGGAACGTTACGGCCAGATTCCAACCTGGAATCCTTACCTAAGCAGCGGCAAACCGATCATCAACAACCCCTTCAGCTACCTGTTCAACCCGTTTTACAGCCTGCCGGTGCTGCTGCTGGGCGGCGTGCAGGGCAGCAAACTGGCGACTGCGCTGGCGCTGCTGCTGGCCGGGTGGAATATGTGGGCGCTGACGCGGGCGGTCGGCATCGGCGGCGCGGTTGGGCGCATGGCCGCCGGCGCGCTGTACATGATGAGCGGCGGCCTGGCAGCCAAGTTTTTCACCGGGCATTTTCAGCTTGGCCTCAGCCTGGCCTGGGTGCCGCTGGTTTTCGCCGGGCTGTGGTGGACGCTGCACAGCCGCGACCGCCGCGCGCCGGTTTTGATGGCTGCCGCCTTCGCGCTGCTGTTCACCTCCGGCAACATCTACTATACACTGCACACGCTGATCTGCTGCGCGGCCATCTTCGCCATCCATGCGGTCGAACGTTCCGCTGGCCGGTGGATTTTCCGCCGCGACCGGCTGCGGCGGGTGGCAGTGGGCGCGGCCTTCGCCGCCGGGCTGGCGGCGCTCCAGTTCCTTCCGGTGCTAGCGACCGCCCGCTACATCATCCACGACGGCGACCCCGGCCTGGTCGGGCGTTACAGCCTGGCGCAGGCGGCGGTCAACCTGATTCATCCCTGGGACGACTGGGGGACGTTCGAGCAGCCGATTTTCGGCCTGCTGGTGGTGGTGGACTACAACTACATCGGCCCGGCGCCATTTTTGTTGATCGGCGCGGCGGGGGCAGTCAGCCTGACGCGGCGCGGGCGTTCACGCAGTTATGGGGCGGCGGGATGGCTGGCGCTGGGGCTGGCGCTGGCGATGATGATCTGGGGTGCGGGGCAAACGCCCATCGTCCAGGAGTTGTACGCCAATATCCCACTGCTGGCGCAGTTCCGCTATGTTGGCCGGGCGCTGGCGGTGGCCTCCCTATGGTGGATTGTGCTGGCGGGGCTGGCCGCCGATATGCTGTGGGATACCGCGCGCCGTGTCGCCGGGGTGCGCCCTAGCTTCGACGCCTATGACCGGACACGGCTGCGGCGGGCGCTGGCCGCCGGGACGCTGGCCTGGATTTATTTCCTGGTCTACAGCCTAGCCGGGAGCAGCACCCGCCTGGCGCTGGCATTGGGCGATTACGGCGCGCTCAACCGGCTGGACGGGCTGCGTTTTACCAGCTTTTTCGATGCTGCCGGGGGCTTATGGGTCTTTTTGCTGGCGGCGCTCATCATTGATTCCCTGCTGCTGGCGCTGGCGGGGGCGCTGCGCCGGACGCTGGCGGGCAGTTTTGCCGGGCGCGACCTGGGGGCGCGGGCGCTGCGGCTGGCGATTTTTGCGCTGGTCGCGGCGGCGCTGGCAGACACCATGCAGGTGAACAGCCAGCTTTTGCCGATCACGCCGCTGCTGGGCAGCTTCCGCCCATTTTACGAGTATGTTCACCAGGCCGACCCGGACTCGCCGTTCCCAGCCTTTCAGGAGCCGTACCTGCCGATGGCCTTCGACGCTTATGAGATGGAAGTCCGCAACTGGGGGCTTTCGGAAGGCTGGCGGCCCAGCGCGCCGCCCGGCCTCATCCCGCCCGAAGCCGGCGTGCTGACCGATCTGCCGCGCTGGCTGGTCGTCTCCAACGTTTACGGCGGGGCTTCCCACGCCTATGCCGAAAACTTCGCCGAGCAGCACGGCTTCCAGCAGCGCCGGTGTATGACCTTGCAGCCGCAGCCGCTTTATACCAACCCCTGCGATCTCCATGTGGAAGTGCCGTTCGCCGCCGTTTTGTACGAACTGCCCTCGGCGCTGCCCTACGCCTTCATCGCCCCGGCGGACATCCTCACCACCGCGCCCGGCAGCCTGGGGCGCGACAGCGTGCTGCCGGTGCAGAGCATCCTTCACCAGCAGGACACCATCACCATCCAGGCCGAACGCCCCGCCGGGGACGGCGATTATTATCTGGTCGTGCGGGAGACGCATTTCCCCGGCTGGATGGCGTCCGCCGACGGCCTGCCGGTCGAAACGGTCACGCTCGAAACCAACCACAGCGCCAGCCGTCGCGAGGGTTTCATCGGCGTGCGGCTGCTGCCGGGCCGGCACACCTACACGCTGCGCTACCAGCCGCCGGGGCTGGCCGCCGGCGTGGTGATCTTCCTCATAACGCTGGCGCTGGCCGCTTTTTATCTGCGCCCCGGCGCGCCAACCGCGCCACTCATAAACAAAATGAGCCAGCCGGACAGCCCCGCTGGCTCTTGAATTAGACTATAGACTGGCGACTTGTACCTATCCGTAAACCTGCTGGACAAACAAGGGGCTTATGGAGACAAACCCATTAGACTGTGCCTGATCCTGAGTGGAGAGCGGGCTAAAGCCGACAGTGGGCTGAAGCCCACTGTCTATCAGGCTCTTTCTTTTCCGCTTGTCCAAAGCAGACTCAGACTGTTTACTTCCGCTTGCGTAAAAAGGTCGGAATATCAATGTCATCGTCGTCGTAAACCCGTGCTGGCGGTTCGGCGGCGGGCGGCTGTTGAACCGCCGGCGGCTGCACCGGACGCGGCGGCTGGTACGGCTGCTGCGGGGCGGGCTGGTGAACCGCCGGCTGCGGTTCTGGCGGGCGCGCCTGCACCACCGGGCGCTGCACGGTCGGGCGCGGCGGCATCACCGCCTCCACCTTGCGCGCGGCGCGGCTGTGTTCAAAACCGGTGGCGATGACCGTGATCCGCACTTCGTCGCCCATATTTTCGTCAATCTGCGCGCCGAAGATCAGGTTACATTCGGGATGCGCGCTCTCCTTGATGATTGCCGCCGCCTCGTTGACCTCGAACAGGCTCAGGTTCGTGCCGCCGGTGATGTTAAACAAGATGCCGCGCGCGCCGTCAATCGTCACGTCCAGCAGGCCGCTGCTGATGGCGGCCTCGGCGGCCCGGCGGGCGCGGTCGTCGCCGTCGGCGCGGCCAACGGCCATCAAAGCCGCGCCGCCCTCCGACATGATGGTTCGCACGTCGGCGAAGTCCAGGTTAATCAGCGCCGGGACGGTAATCAGTTCTGAAATACCCTGAATGCCCTGCCGCAGCACGTCGTCGGCCAGCGAAAAGGCCTGCTGCAAGCTGGCGCGTTTATCGGCAATCTGGAGTAGGCGGTCGTTGGGTATGACGATCAGCGTATCCACCTGGCTTTTAAGGGCTTCGATGCCGGCTTCGGCGGTCTGCATCCGGCGCGTGCCTTCAAAGCTGAACGGACGGGTGACGACACCGATGGTCAGCGCGCCCAGTTCTTTGGCGATCTGCGCGATAACCGGCGACGCGCCCGTTCCGGTCCCGCCGCCCATGCCGCCGGCGATGAACACCATATCTGCGCCGCGCAGCACCTCGTACAGTTCGTCGGAGCTTTCTTCGGCGGCCTTGCGGCCCACTTCCGGGTTGCCGCCCGCGCCCAGCCCGCGCGTGAGTTTGTCGCCGATCCGCACGCGCGTTTTGGCCTTGGAGAGCATTAACGCCTGGTTGTCGGTATTGACGGAGATAAACTCGACCCCCCCCAGGCCTTCGTTGACCATGCGATTGATAGCGTTGCCGCCGCCGCCACCCACACCAATGACCTTGATCTGGGCGAAGTTTTCCCCAGGTATAAACTCATCCATGCCGAACCAGGCCTCCTCAAAAGTTTGTGCAACATTACAAACCGCCGGAATAAGTTTAATTGTACGCAGAACCGGGGCTTTGGCAAATGTGCCGGATACCCAACGGCATGGTACGTTCTACCCATCGCTGTCGGCGGGTAATAACCGGCGAAAAAGTCCCCCTAATACCTGACCGATTTTACTGCCGGGCAGGACGCTCCCGGACGGCGGGGCCGGGCGAGAGATGGTGTCCATCTTCAACCCCAGGCGCAGCAGCCCGACGCTGGTGCTGTAGGCCGGGTTACGCAGCACATCGGCCATGCCGGTCAGCCGTTCCGGTTTGCCCACCCGCACCGGCATCCTCAGTTCCCGCTCGGCCACCTCGCGCAGGCCGGCAAGCTGCGCGCTGCCCCCGGTGATGACCGCCCCCGCCCGCAGCAGGCCGTCGTACCCCGACCGTTTGATCTCCCGCCGCACCATGTCGAACAATTCGGCCACGCGCAGTTCGATAGCCTCGGCCATCGCGTATCGCTGCACTTCCGTCGGCATCCCCTCGCCAAACGGCTCCACCAGGAAGGTTTCCAGCGGGTCAATCGAACGCTGCAAGGCGCTGCCATGATGAATTTTGACTGCTTCGGCCACATCGAAAGGGATGTGCATCCAATGGGTGAGATCGTTGGTGATGAGGTCGCCGCCGACCGGAATCACCGACGTATGCCAGACTGTGCCTTCGATGAAAATCGCCATGTCGGTCGTGCCGCCGCCAATGTCAATGACGACTACGCCCATCTCTTTTTCCTGGTCGGTCAGCACCGCCTCGCCGGAAGCCAGCGGGTTGAGGATAAAACGGTCTACCGACACGCCCGCCGCCTCGACCGACTGTTCCAGATTGGCGACGCTGGTGGACGAAGCCGTGATGATGTGTGCTTCCACCTCCAGCCGGAAGCCGTGCATCCCGATCGGGCTGCGGACGCGCTCCTGCCCATCCAGCGAGTAGCTGCGCGGGACGATGTGCAGCACTTCACGATTGTGCGGGATGGCGATGGCGCGGGCGGCTTCCATCGCTTTGTCCAGGTCGTCCAGGTTGACGCCGCGCTGGCCGGAAATGCCGACCACGCCTCGGCTGTTGAGCGAAGCGATATGGCTGCCCGCTACGCTGACGAACGCTCGCGCGATGTCGAACCCGCTGGCTTTTTCGGCCTTGTGCACCGAAGCCGAAATCGCGGCGGTAAGCTGCGCCATATCGTTAACGATGCCTTTTTTCATGCCCAGGCTCGGCTCGATGCCAACACCCACCACGAAAACATCATCCGGGCGCACCTCGGCGACAATCGTGCAGATTTTCCGTGTGCCAACATCCAAAGCGACTGCCAGATCACGCATAAATTACGACGGCCCCCACAGGACGGTATAAAAGGGCGCATCCGGGTTCACAACGTTCACTTCTCCCGGTTGAATGCCCCGCGCCATCAGGTTTTCCACCAGCGTTTCGTATACCCTTAACCGGACGGGCATTTCCGTACCCGCGCCAAACCAGGCTTCCCAGCCGCGCCCGTCCTGATAACCCAGCCCTTTATACGGGTTATAACGCAGCGTTTGGATGTTTGGGCGCAGTGTTTTGAGCTGCAACGCGCCGGTCACGGCGTCCAGCGGCACGGCCACGTTTGGCCCCAACGGCCCTTCCACCGAGCCATCCACGATCACCCGCACCAGGTCGGCGCGGTCTTCGCGCTGGCGCATCACCCGCCCCTGGATATCCACCCAAACCGCCACGCCGGCCTGTTCCCACACTACCGCCGGCTCGCGCTCCTCGATGATGATCTGCACCATGTTCGGCGGCCATCCAACAAACACTTTTGCGTCGGCAATGGTGGGCGAGCGTAAGATGTTCCGCCGCACTTCTTCCGGGTCTACCCAGAATACATGCAGGTTAGCGATGTTCGCCAGGGCGAACACTTCTTCTTTGGTCGTGTACTTCAGGCCGCCGACGGCGATGCTGTGGACGAAAAAAAGATCGAGCGTAAAAAACAGCACCAGCACCAGCGTCAGGCTCAGCACCATCAAACCGCTGAATACGCGCCAGCTCAGACCACCCCGGTCTGACGCGCCGTGCTGCACCGCCGGCGCGCCCTGCGGCGCGGCAGTGTCCCCGCGCAAAACGCCCGGCGCGCGCGCTGCTCGCCGCCTTTCCCGCAACCGTGAGGCCATGCTCGTTCCTGTTACTCGCTGAGCCAGGGGCTAAAACCCCTCGTCTTTCCCTAATCCCACATTATCCCACAACAGCCTAAAAAAGAACAATCGGAAAGGTTTATAGATCAGGGCAATCGCATATGAAAGCTTAATGGGTTTTCAAAAGGTCATTGTGGTTCGATAAAGACCGTTTCGCGGGTAGGGGCGCAAGGCCTTGCGCCCCTACGAACCACCATAACCCTTTATGGCTCCGAACCTGGCATGATATGCAATTGCCCTGGTTTATAGATAGAAGGAAAAGAATGAGCCTGCTAGACAGTGGGCTTAAGCCCACTGTCATCTTAAGCCCACTGTCGGCTTTAGCCCGCTGTCAACTTAATAAGCCCACTGGCAGCGGGCTGAAGCCCGCTGTCCGCTGAAGCCCGCTGTCCGCTGAAGCCCGCTGTCCGCTGAAGCCTGCTGTCCACTCAAGATCAGGCACAGTCTAATGGGTTTATCCATGCGTTCAGGGCGGTCGCATTCTGGTTTGGGCAAATTTTCACCATTCCCCAACCCGCTCGATCTCCAATTCCAGCTCAACGCCGCTGTGCCGGTACACCACCTCGCGCACGTGTTCGATGAGGGCAGAATAATCGTCGGCGGTCGCGTCCCCGGTGTTGACGAAAAAGTTGGCATGTACCGGCGAAACCAGCACGCCGCCCACCCGGCAGCCCTTCAACCCGGCGATTTCGATCAGCCGCCCGGCATAATCGCCCGGCGGGTTTTTAAAGATGCTGCCCAGGCTGGCCCCCGGCGGCTGCGTGCGTTTGCGGTAGGCAATAAATTCATCCATGCGCGCCTGGATGGCGGCGGGGTCGTCGGGCGTGAGCGCAAAGGTCGCCAGCAGCACCAGAAAACGCCGGTCAGGCCGCGCCTTCAGCGCCGAGGCGCGGTAGCCGTAAGCCAGTTCTTCGCGGGTCATCAACTGCGGGCCGCGCTCGGCATCCAGCACCACTGCGTCGCACAGATGGGCGGCCATATCGCTGCCGTGCGCGCCAGCGTTGTTCACCACCGCCCCTCCGACCGTACCCGGCACGCTGGCCGCCCATTCCAGCCCGGCCAGCCCCCGCGCCGCGCACTTGCGCGCCAGCACAATCAGTCCCGTCCCGCCGGTCGCAGCGGCATTACGCCCGTCGTGCCAGTCGCCGAACGACACTTCCGCCACATCATTGATGACCACCAGCCCGCGAGCGCCCTTATCCGACACCAGCACGTTCGCCCCGCCGCCCAGCACCCGCACCGGCACACCCTGCGCCCAAGCCGCCGACACGACTTCCACCAGTTCATCGGTGGACTCCCGCGCCACGTACAGCCAGTCGGCAGGACCGCCCAACCGCGCCGCCGTATACCGGGCCAGCGGTTCTTTGTGCAGCAGTCGGGAAGCGTAAGGCGCAGGGAGAGTCATCATTGAACACAGCGTTCCGAAGACACTGAGAAGCCGCCAGTTACCAGACATCCGTTACCAGAAAAACTGGAAACTGTTAACCGGAAACTGGAAACTTCTCCCTGGCATTCTGGCAGTTGATATGACTTCTGCCTCATCACCGCGCCTCTAGACTTTTAAGATAATCCACGCCAATCTGCGGTGCATCACCGGCGCTCATGACGATGACGGCGGCGGGCGCGGTCACACCCTCGCGCAGCGCGTTCACGGCATCGGCAAAGGCCGGCGTATGGCGCGCGTCCGGGTGCGGCATGATGGCAGCAAGGGCGGCGCTGTTTACACCATCTATCGGCTGCTCGCGCGCGGCGTAGATGTCCGTCACCAGCACATGATCGGCCAGCGCGAACGCCGTTTTAAAATCATCCCACAGCGCCTGCGTGCGGCTGTAGGTGTGCGGCTGCCACACCGCCCAGATGTCACGCTCAGGATACCGCTGGCGGGCTGCCTCTAATACCGCGCGGATGGACATCGGGTTATGGGCATAATCGTCAACGATGGCGATACCGTTCACGTCGGCACGCACTTCAAAGCGCCGCGCGGGGGGGATGAAGGATTCGAGGGCTTTGGCGGCCTCCAGAAAACTGACTCCCACGCCGCTTTTCCACCCCCCGACCGCATTCGTCGCCAGGAGAGCTGCCGCAGCATTGAGAATGTTATGGCGGCCCGGCACAGGCAAACGCACCGTTACTCGATCAGCCGATTCATCCACCATTTCGAAAACGTTGAACCCGTCATCATCATAGGTGGCGTTTATGGCGCGAAAATAGTCAAAATTACCATCCAACAGTGGATGGGCAGCCGCTTCCTTGAACCCATACATGCCGCCGCCGAAGCCTTCGCCGGCGCATTTTAATGTTAACTGGCGGGACAGATCGTCGTCGGCGCAGGCTACCAGAATACCGCAGCCCGCATCCCCTTTATCAAGAAGATGGATAAATTTCTCGAACGCTTCAACCATCGCTTCCGGCGTCTTAAAAAAATCGGGGTGATCCCATTCGATATTCGTAATCACCGCAACGTCCGGCTTCAGGCCGAGAAACATATTGTCGTACTCGTCGGCCTCGACCACAAAACAATCGCCTTTACCGACTCCCGCATTTGTGCCGGTGCTGCCCATCACGCCGCCCACAATGTAGCTGGGGTCCTGGCCGCACTCGCGCAGGATGTGAACGATCATGCTGGTGGTTGTGGTTTTGCCTTTCGTCCCGGCGACGGCGATCACCATCTTACCTTCCATCAGGCCGGCGATGATGTCCTGCCGTTTGTACACCGGGATTCCGGCTGCCCGCGCCGCCTCCACCTCGACGTGGCTTTCGCTGACTGCCGAGGTGATAATCAGCGCGTCCGCGCCGGTGATGTACCGTGCGTCGTGGCCGGTGTAGATCACCGCGCCGTCCCGCGTCAGCGCCTCGGTTAAAGCGTTGGCGGTGCGGTCGCTGCCGGAGACACGATAACCCTGCCCCAGCAGCACCCGCGCAATGGCCGACAGCCCGCTGCCGCCGATGCCTACGAGATGGATATGCTGTGGAGGGTGAATTTTTGCCATCAAAAGTCCTTGTGGATAAACCCATTAGACTGTGCCTGATCCTGAGTGGACAGCGGACTGAAGTCCGCCGCCAGTGGGCTAAAGCCGATAGTGGGCTTAAGATGACAGTGGGCTTAAGCCCACTGTCTAGCAGGCTCATTCTTTTCTGTTTATCCATTAGTCAGCAGTCTTTAACCGGTAGTCTTCTGTCCTTTTACTGACTGGAGACTAACGACTGGAGACTGATAACTGCTAAATGATAAACAGCACCAGCAGAAACAGAACAATCACCACAATCGTCAGCAGTTCGCCGCTGGCGGCAGCCCCGCCGCCCAGCAGCACCAGCGGGATAGCGTTTAACGCCTGCTCACTGACCGAACCCGGCGGCGGTGCGGTCACTAATGGGCTGAACGGGTATTCGTTGATGTCCAGAAAATACCAGATTGCCCCCCAGATCAGATAACCGTTGAGCGCCCCCAGCACCACGCCCAGCACCATGTTTTGCGTCCGGTTGGGGTTATCCGGCCCGCCGCGATCCACAATCGTGCGCGACTGGTAAGCGAAATAGATGATGGCCGCGAACAGCCCCACCTGCACAAAAAACGTCTGCTCTCGCGGGACGGACGCCAGAAAGACGCCGCGCAGCAGCGGGTCAAGCTGGAACAGCGTGAACAGCGCCAGGATGATGCCCGCCGTCGAGACAATCTCCCGGTTCCATCCGCGCATCGCGCCGATGATGCCGAAGAAGATGGCGCAAATCCACAACATAGTATAAAGCTGAACCACGACAACGCCTTCCACGTAGCAGCGCGCCCGCGCCCGCAGGATCAAATCACGATCAGCACGAACACAAACAATAAAATCACCGCCAGCGACAGCAGATTACCGGCGCCATCCGGCCCGCCGGCCAGCACATAAAGCGGCAGGATGTTAACCGCCTGTGCGCTGGGCGAACCAGGCGGCGGCTGGGAAATATAGGGGTTGAGCGGATAATTGTTAATGTGCATAAAGTACCACAGCGTCCCCCACACCAGGTAGCCGTTGATAAAACCGACAATCGCCCCCAGCACGTTGGCCTGGAGCTGATCGCGGCCATCCTGCCGACCGCCTCCGCTCGCAGCCCGGCGTGACAGGCCGCGCGTCTGGTAGGCGAAAAACACGATGCCGACGAACAAAATACTCTGCACCCAGAACTTCTGATCGTTCGGCACGTTCGCCAGCAGCGTGCCGCGCAGCACGTCATCAAACTGAAACAGCGCGAACAGCCCCAGAATGATACCGGCGGTGGCGATCAGCTCCCGGCTCAGGCCGCGCATGAAGCCGATGAAACCAAAAACCAGCGCCATGCCCCACAGCAGCCCGACCAGTTGAATCATGACCGTCCTCCGGCTAAATTCACCAGTTCTTCCGCAATACAGCGCGCGCCGTCCGGCTGTGCCAGCGCCGCCGCCTGCCGGCGCATGGTTTCCAGGCGCGTATTGTCGCCGGCCAGCAGGTCGCGCACGGTCGGCAGCAGGTCTTCGGCCAGCCGTTCTTCATCCAGGCGAACCGCCGCGCCCCGGCTCGCCAGATAATCGGCGTTCACCTTCTGGTAGCGCCAGGCGTGCGGGTACGGCACCAGCACCGACGCCAGGCCGAAAAACGGAAATTCTCCCAGCACGCTGGCCCCCGCCCGGCTGACGACCAGATCAGCCGCCGCCAGCGCCAGCCCCATATCGCTGTGCAGGTAGGGGAAGGCGTGGTAAGTATCCGGCAGGCCGGCGGCGCGTTTTTCGATGTCCGGCCAGTCCAGCGTCCCGGTCACGTGCAGCACCTGGAGGCCCGCCGCCAGCAGCCCCGGCAGCACGTCCATCAGCGCGTTGTTGATCGCCCGCGCGCCCCGGCTGCCGCCGAAAACCAGCAGCGTTTGACGCGCCGGGTCGAGCCGAAAATGCTGGATGGCCTGCTCGCGGCTGGCGTCCAGCAGCGCCTGGCGCAGCGGATAACCCGTCACGATCACTTTTCGTGCGGGAAAATAGCGGCACGAGTCCCCGGTCGTCACGGCCACGCGCCGGGCGAAAGGCCGCAGCGCCTTAATCGCCAGCCCCGGCTCGATGTCCGGCAAAAAGATCATAATCGGCACGCGCAGCAGCCAACCCGCCAGCGACACCGGCAGGCCGCTCCAGCCGCCGGTGATGAAAATCGCGCCCGGACGGCGGCGCAGCATCAGCGCCAGGGCTTGCAGCGTGCCGGCGGCTAGGTTGGCGGCGCTCCACAGCTTGCGCGGCAGGCTGACGCCGTGCAGCGGCCCGGCGCGCACCTCGCGGTAGTCCTCGAACGGCAGCCCCGCCGCCTCGACCAACGGGCGTTCGAAGCCGCCCGCGCTGCCGACGAATGACAGGCTAACGCCCGGAACCAGCCGAATCAACGCTTCGGCGGCGGCCAGCGCCGGATACACGTGGCCGCCGGTCCCGCCCGCCGAGATCAGAATTCGCAACCGTTTGACTCCGTTCTGTTACCGGGCGGCGCGGCGCATTTTGCAGCAGCCGCACGCGGGATACGCTTAACATCAGCCCCACGCCGGCCATCACCACCACCAGCGACGAACCGCCAAAACTGATGAACGGCAGCGACGCCCCAGTGGGCGGCACGACCGCCGTCATCACCGCGATATTCAGCAGCGCCTTGACCGCAATCCAGATGGTCACGCCCGCCGCCAGCAGCGAGCCGAACGAATCCGGCGCGCGGCGGGCGATCTGGAGGCCGCGCACCACCAGCACGATATACAGCAGCACTACCAGCGACGCCCCCAGAATGCCCAGTTCCTCGCCGATCACAGCAAAGATGCTGTCCGTGTGCGGCGCGGGCAGGCGCTCGAACTTCTGCCGTCCCTGCCCCAGACCGACACCCGTCCAGCCGCCGTTGGTGAACGCCTTGATGGCCTGCTGGATGTGATCGTCCGCCTGGGTCAGGTCAGCCGCCCCGGACAGATACGAGTCCAGGCGGCCCTGGGCGTAATCCGGGCCGGATTGAGTAATATACAATACCCCCGCCACGCCGACAATCACGGCTGCCGCGCCAAGCTGCACCAGGTCGCCCCCGGCCAGGAAAAACATGATGCCGGCCACCGCCACGATGGTCGCCGCCGTGCTGATGTCCGGCTGGAGCAGCACCAGCCCGGCCATGATGCCCACCAGCACCGCGAATGGAATCAAACCGTAGGCCACGCTGCGAACCTGCGTCCGCCGTGACCCCAGCCAGGCCGCCAGATAAACCACAATCGTCAGCTCGGCCAGCTCGCCGGGTTGGAGCGAGCCGTTCACCAGCGCGCGGCGGGCATCCAGCAGCGTATCGTCGCCGAACAACAGCACCGCCACCAGCGCGCCGATGGTCAGCAGCAGCAGCAGCACCGCCACCCGCCGCCAGACGCGATAATCAATCAGCGCCAGCAGCACGAAAATCACCAACGCCACGCCCACATTACGCAGATGCCGCATGAAGATGATGGCCGGGTCGCCGTAGACCTGGTAGCTCCAATCAAAAGTGGTGCTGTAGACCATCATCAGGCCGATCGCCAGCAGCAGCCCCGTCACGACCATCACCGGCATATCCAGCGTGGCGAAAAAGCGCCGCCGGGGTTCGGCGTTTTCGACCGGCGTCACACGCGGGGTCGCGCGCGGCGTGGAGCGAATCGGGCGCGGAGGGGAGTCAAGCGCCGTGTCGTGGTCTATAAACTGCGGTAAGTCGGCCATTACGTTCACCCATACGCCTGACAGTTCGTCGGCGGCCTATCTACTCTCGTTCTCGGCTTTCCGCGAATTACACTAAGAGTTTATTTATAAACCCACCAGACAGTGGGCTTAAGCCCACTGTTCTGCTATCAGATCAATTGGTTTATGGGTAGGTTCTAAATTGAAATCAATTTCTATTATAGCCCCATCACCAGTTGGCGAAAGTGTTCCCCGCGCGCCTCAAAATCCTTATAAGCGTCGTAGCTGGTTCCGCCAGGGGAAAGCAGCACCACATCGCCGGGCAGCGCCAGCGCCGCCGCTTTTTGCACCGCCTCGTCCAGCGTTTTGACGCACGTCACCCAATCGGTGCTGCCGGAAAGCCGGCGCACCACGTCCACCACCAGGCCGCCGGCCTCGCCAAAAGCGACGATGTGCCGCGCGCGCTCCAGCGCCAGCCGGATCATATCATCCCAGGGCAGTTTTTTATCCTTGCCGCCGGCCAGCAGCACCACCGGCTCGTCAAAACTGTGCAGCGCCGCTAGCACCCGCTCCGGCGCGGTGGCGATGCTGTCATTAATGTAGGTCACGCCGTTCACCACCCGCACCACTTCCAGCCGGTGCGCGACCGGCTTAAAGTCCCGGATGGCCGCCGCCATCACCTCCGGGCGAATGCCGTTCACGCCGGTGATGGCGCAGGCCGCCAGCACGTTCAGCACATTATGATCGCCGCGCAGTGGGATGTCCTGCCGGTCGCAGACCACGTGCGGCTCGCCGTTGAAGCTGGCCGCCCCGGCCACGATCAACCGCTGCCCGGCCAGGAACGCGCCATCCGGCACCATGCTGCGCCCGCTGAACCAGGCCAACTGTCCCGGCGCGACATCCTCCAGCGCCCGGCTGCCCGCGTCGTCGTATCCCAGGATAGCGAAATCTTTTTCCCCCTGGTGCTGAATGATATGGGCTTTAGCCTGTGCATAGGCTTCCATCGTGCGATGCCGGTCGAGGTGATTGGGCGTGATGTTGAGGATGGCGGCGGTTTGCGGGCTGATAGTCATGATCTCTAGCTGAAAGCTGGACAGCTCCATGACCACACTGTGGGATGGTTCGATCTGGTCGAGCACATCCAGCAGCACCTGGCCGATGTTGCCGCCAACCCAGGTGGTCAGCCCGGCGCGTTTGAGAATCTCGCCCACCAGCGTCGTGGTGGTGGTTTTGCCGGCGCTGCCGGTGATACCCAGCACCGGCGCGGGGCAGCGTTCCAGGAACAGCTGCGCGTCGTTGGTCAGCCGGATGCGGCGCGAGATGGCCGCCTGGACGATGGGCGCGTCCAGCGGCACGCCGCCGGAAATGCACAGCGCGTCTGCGCCGTCCAGCAGGCTTTCCGGGTGTCCGCCCAAGACGAACTCCACCTCCGGGAAGGCGGCGCATTCGGCGGCCAGCTGCTCCGCCGTCCGCATATCGCTGACCCGCACCGACGCGCCGACCGTCGGCAGCCAGCGCGCCAGCGCCTGCCCCTGCCGCGCGAAGCCCAGCACCGCCACTTTTTTCCCGAACAGCGGGTCGGTTTTATGCGTGCCGTTCACTGCTATCATCACTGCCTATCTTGCTGCATAACCGCCGAACAGCGGAACCCTCGTCACCTACAGCAGCACCAGCGCCACACCGATCATGGCGCTGAGCAGCCCCACCAGCCAGAAACGCTGGACGACCTGCGTTTCGCTCCAGCCGCCCAGTTCAAAGTGGTGGTGCAGCGGGGCCATACGGAACAGGCGCTGGCCGCCGGTGCGTTTGAAGTACGTCACCTGCAACACCACGCTGATCGTTTCCGCCACCGGCACAATGGCGATGATCGGCAGCAGCAGCCATTGGCCGGTCATCACGGCCACCGTGCCTAAGGTCGCCCCCAGCGCCAGCGAGCCGGTATCGCCCATGAACAGCTGCGCCGGGTGGGCGTTAAACCACAGGAAGGCAAAACACGCGCCGACCAGGATGAAACACAACTGCGTCAAAAAGATTTGCCCCTGCAAATAGGCGATCACCCCATAAGCGGCGAAGGCGCTGGCGCTGATGATGCCCGCCAGCCCGTCCAGGCCGTCGGTCAGGTTGATGGCGTTCGACATGGAAATGATGATGAACACCGTCAGCGGGATGAACACCAGTGGGCTGATCGGCACGCGCACGCCGATTAACGGCAGCAGGATTTCGTTGGCGAACTGGAAGCCGCCTTCATACAGCGAAATCACCGACGCCACCAGGGTCGCCAGCCCCACCTGTGCGGCGAATTTGACGCGCCCAGGCAGCCCCTGGCCGCGCGGCCGCCCCCGCGACCGGGCGATGCCCTCCCAATCGTCAATCATGCCTAGCAGCGAAAAACTAATCAGCACGAACAGCGGCAGCAGAATGCTGGTCCCGGTGATCTGGTCGTTCGGGCGCACCACTGCCACGATGTTCAGCGTCAGCGCCATCAGCACCACCGGCAAAATGATGAGAATACCGCCCATCGTCGGCGTTCCCACTTTTTTCTGGTGGCCTTCGCTTAGTTCAACGCGAATCTGCTTGCCGATTTTCAACCGGCGCAAAATCTCCACGAACGGCCCGCCCCAGATGACGCCCAGCAAAAAAGCCGCCGCACCGACCGTCAGCGCAAAAGGTAAACCACCCGCCATACCAGCTATCCCCCGACCGCGCCTTTAACGATGCCGCCTTGCGATTCGAGCGCCCGGCGCACATCATCCGGCGGAATTTCCAGTAAAATAACCAACCGCTCCGCCAGCCGCCGGAACAGCGGCGCCACAACCTGGCTGGCCCAGCGCCCGCGCGGTTCGTCTAGTTTAATGAGGACGATCACCTGTGGATCGTCGGCAGGCAAAAAACCGATGAATGACATAATCCAGGCGTCGCTGCGATACCCGACCGGCGTGGGAATTTCGGATGTGCCGGTCTTGCCGGCCACCGTATAGCCCGGCAGCTGCGCGGCGTCGTCCAGGCCGTCCCGCACCACCGCCACCATCATATCGCGCACCTGGCGCGCCACTTCGGCCGAAATCGGCCTGCCCAGCGGCACGCGCTGGGACAGAATTTCCTGGCCGTTGGTGCTAATCTTCTGCACGACATTCGGCTGCATCATCAGGCCGTCATTGGCGATGGCCGCCACCGCCGTAATCATTTGCAGCGGCGTCACCGCCACGCCCTGTCCAAAACTGTTCGTCCCCAGGTTGCTTTCGCTCCAGTTCGGGTCGCCGGGGGTGTACAGTGTGCCGGCGGACTCGCCTTCCAGGTTGATACCGGTCAGCCGGCCAATGCCGAACTGAGACAGCTCGCTGTAGAAGTCATTCGGCCCCATCGCCAGGCTGATGGTCGCCGCGCCAACGTTTAAGGACTGCACCAGCACGCCGGTCGTATCCACCACGCCGTGCGCGGCGCGGTCCCAGTTTTCGACCGCGATGCCGCCAACCGACAGCCGCCCCTGGTCGTTGTAAGTCCAGCCCGGCGTAATCACGCCCTTATCCAGCGCCGCCGCCACCGTCAGCACCTTAAATATCGAACCGGGTTCGTACTGCCCGCTGATGGCCGGGTTGTTCCAATCGCGCTGATCGTCAACGCTCAGGTAAGCGTTCGGGTCGAAGGACGGCCAGCTTGCCATCGCCAGAATATCGCCGGTGCGCGGGTTCATGACGATGATCGTGCCGCTTTTCGCGCCGGTTTCGGCTATGGACAGCGCCAGTTCGCTTTCCACCAGGTACTGCGCGTCCCGGTCAATCGTTAGGTAAATATCGCTGCCGCGTCCCGCTTCCTGGGTATCAAGCTGCTCGAAGGGGATGCTGCTGACCACGCTGCTCACCGAACGCCCGGCCAGTTGGTTCTGGTAATAGCCTTCGATGCCATAATATCCACGCAGGTCGCCGCCAACAAAACCGATAATCTGAGCGGCCAGCGTACCCTGCGGGTAGCTCCGGCGCGGAATCTTCTCAATTGTCACGCTCGGCAGCGCCAGGTCGAGCTTCAACTGTTCGATCTGCTGGCCGATTTCCGCATTCACGCGCGGGGCCAGCAGCACCCACGACTTGTCGCTGCTGACGGCTTCATATACTTTTAGCTCATCTATATTCAGGATAGAGGCCAGTTGGGTAGCCGTGCGCTGCCGGTCAGAAACCAGATTTGGGCTGACGCCGATCTGATATTCGAGCGTGTTCACTGCCAGCCGCTGGCCGGTGCGGTCGTAGATAATGCCGCGCGCTGCCGCCAGCCGCACCGTCCGGTTGTAATCCGGGCTGAGTTCGTTTAAAACTTCCGGGGCAAGCTGCTGGAACGAAATCATCCGCAGCAGCAGCAGCCCGCTGACCACGATCATGCCGATAATCACCAGCGACAGCCGCCGGTTGAAAACCTCCTGCTGGTTAAACGTCGGTTGAACGGCCATCCGCTACTCTCCGCTGCTAAAGCTCCTGAACTGGCGGCTAAACCAGTCCCACTGCTGCTGAAGCCAGCCGGTGAACGTTTCGTCATAAACCGGCAGTTGTTCCTGGGGCGCTTCCGCCACTACACGGGCGGGCGCGCGATTCGGATTATAACCGTCCACCACCAGATATTCGACGTTCTCGCGCCCGGCAGTTGTAAAACCCATCTCCTGCGCCCTGGCAAGCAGGCGCGGCACGCTGCGAAGCTGCGCGATTTCGGAGCGAATCTGTTCGTTGCTTTGCTCAAGCTGGTTGCGGCGGGCAATCAGGGCTTCGAGCTGCCGGCCTAATGTGGATACCGAGGCCGACTGGGCCAGATACAGCGCGCCGATGATGATGGCGATCACCAGACCCAGCGCCGCCAGCGCCGCCGCCTGCCGCTGCATCCGCCAGCCTGTGCCGCCTAAAGCGTGCTGAAACCATTCCTGAGACATGCGTTTTTCCCGTTACGATACCACTTTATAACTTCTCGACCACCCGCAGTTTGGCGCTGCGGCTGCGAGGATTATGCGCGATTTCCGCATCCGACGCCACCACGGGCTTGCGCGTAACCAGCCGGACGCTGGCCCGGTGGCCGCAGATGCAGACCGGCGTTTTGGGCGGGCAGATGCAGTCGGTACTCGCCAGCTTAAACGCCTGTTTGACCAGACGATCTTCCAGACTGTGAAAGCTGATGACCGCCAGCCGCCCGCCTGGTTCCAGCAGGTCTATGGCCGGCGGCAGCGCCCGCTCGATGATCCGCAGCTCGTCGTTAACGGCGATTCGAAGCGCCTGAAAAACCCGCGTGGCCGGGTGAATTTTATCGCCGGGACGGCGCGGCGCGGCGCGTTCGATGGCCGCCGCCAGCTGGACGGTGGTTTCGTAAGGCCGCCCGGAAACCACCGCGCGCGCCAGTTTCCGTCCCTGCGGCTCTTCGCCGTAGCGAAAAAACAAGCCGGCCAGTTCATCTTCGTCCAGGGTATTCACCAGTTCAGCGGCGGTCGGGCGCTGGCCGGAAGGGTCAAAACGCATGTCCAGCGGGCCTTCCCGTAAAAACGCAAATCCCCGCTCCGGCATGTCCAGATGCATGGACGATACGCCCAGGTCGAGCAGAATGCCGCCGACCGATGTCCAGCCCAGGCTGCCCGCGACCGCCGCCATGTCGGCATAACTGGCATGGACGATCCGCGCCCGGTCACCATAAGCGGCCAACCGCCGACGCGCGATCTCCAGCGCCGCCGGGTCTACGTCCAATCCCAGCACGCAGCCGGCGCCGGCGTCCAGCAGCGCCTGGCTATGGCCGCCCGCCCCCAGCGTGCCGTCAATCATACGCTCGGCAGGCGGCAGCAGCGATAAAACCGCCTCCAGCAAAACCGGGATATGCGCCATCAAAGCCTCAATTGAAGGTACTGTTCGGCTTCGGCCAGGGCATTCGAGACGCCGTCCAGCGTCGCCCGCCAGTCAGACGGCCTCCATAATTCGAGGTAAGTTTCCATGCCGGCGATCAGCACTTCGCCGTCCAGGGCGGCATACTGGCGCAGGTAAGCGGGAATCAGAACGCGCCCCTGGCGGTCGAGCGAGATTTCCACCGCGCCGGAAAACAGCAGGCGGCGCAGCGCCCGCGCCGTCGGGTCGGTGATCGGGATTTCGTTCAGCCGGTCGGCCAGCGCGCGCCAGGCTTCATCGGGGTAGATAACCAGGTTGCGGTCGAGTCCGCGCGTGAGGATCGCGCCTTTTTTGAGGTAAGGCCGGTAGCGGGCGGGGATAATGAGCCTGCCTTTTTCGTCCAAGTGGTGAGAATATTCGCCCCAGAACATCGTTACACCCTGTCGCGGCCTTCGACCCGGATTTTAGGGGCAATTATACCACATTATCCCGCAGCGATTTTTAAGAATCCCACATCAAACAATTAAACAAGGGGCTTAAGCCCCCTGTTTATTTGACGCACAAAAGCGAATTGAGGTACAGATAAGCAGCCGCCGAACAGACCGGCGGCTTCAACTCTCGCCTCTTACCCTGTCGAACGCGCCGTTATTTATTTATCCCCGCTCCGCATCATCATGCCCATCAGCAGGCCGACCACAAAGGCGACGATCACCGCTCGCATGGGGTTCTTCCGCACCACGCGCACGGCTTCCTCGCCCATATCTTCAACCGAGCGGCTGTTCAGGTAGGCAGCGGCTTTTTCCAGGCCGCGCGCCAGTTCATCGGCGCTGTGTTTGGCCTCGCCGCTCACTTTGGCTTCGGTGGCTTCACGGCGGAGGGTCTCAGCACCGGCATAAAGCTGTTTGACCACTTCCTTCCGCACATCATTGGCGCGGCTGCGGAGTTCGCGCTGGAGTTCACGCAGATCGCGCGCGATCTCCTGGGCAGCGTCCTGAGCTTTATCGGTTGTCCCGTTGGTATCCATCTCGCTTCAACCTCCTCACCTGTTCTTTCATCGAGTATAACACGCTTCAAACGCCGGGTAAACCACTATCCGGCCTGCTGCGGCCATTTGGCCGCCTTTCTGAAACGCTTCTCGCCCTGCTATAATTCCCCCCATGACCGACAAACGCGCTCACTTTTTTAAACGACGGCGGCTCATCGGCGGGCTGGCCGGCTTGATCGTGCTGACGGCGGCGCTGGCGCTGGGCTGGCGCGGCCAGGGGCCGGTCTGGAA
>JAPKMO010000050.1 GCA_026645945.1 Anaerolineae bacterium | reverse complement strand
AGCTGTAACCTGGCCTATGCCGCCGATTTGTTGTATGCTTCGTTATATCGGGGCTATATATCATCGCACATATTGGTGAAAGGAGGTGTGGGTGCGGGTAAGAATTTTACGAATTTTTGGTTAGAATCTTCTCGCTTTATCTGGACGATAGTGGCGTGAATCCCGGCTCTGCCCCATAATCTTCATTAACGAAGACTTGTGTTTATGGATATAATTAAGGTGGCATTCCAAAACGGGTCATGCCCAAAGTCATGCGTGCAGGGAGATGGATGGATATGCCACGCATTTTGTATATCGAAGACAACCGCGAAAACCGACTGCTGGTCCGTCGTATTTTATTGGCGTCGGATCATGCGTTTGAACTGGAAGAAGCCGAAAGCGCGCTTCAGGGGATCGAGATGGCGCGGCGCAACCCGCCCGATCTGATCCTGATGGATGTGAGTATGCCAGACATGGATGGGCTGACCGCGACCGGGCGCATCCGTGCGATGCCGGAACTCCGCCATACCATCATCGTCGCGCTGACGGCCAACGCAATGCAGGGCGATAAAGAGCGCACGCTCCAGGCGGGCTGTGATGGCTATATCCCGAAACCGATTGACGTGGATAAGTTGCCGGAAGAAATTCTGTATTATCTGAGGAGCCGTCGTCAATGAGTGAGGCACAGGGCCAGACAACCCATGTACCGATAGAGCCGGGGGAAGCGCACGTTCTGGTGGTCGAAGACAACGTGCCGAATTTTGTGCTGATCGCCCGGATGCTGGCCTTCATGGGCGTGCAGCGATGCGAATGGAAAACGTCGGGCTGGCAGGTGGTGCAGTTTGCCGATACGCTGCCGCGCGTGGATTTAATCCTGATGGACATCCGGCTGCCCTATGAAGATGGCTACCAGGCTCTTCAAAAGGTGCGCGCACACCCGCGCCTGCGCGATACCATCGTGTGCGCCGTCACCGCCGAAGCCAGCGAAGACCAGATGCGGCGGGCCAAAAAAGCCGGCTTTAACGGCTTTCTAGGCAAACCCCTGGATGCCGACCGTTTCCCCAACCAGATTCGACGCCTGCTGGCCGGCGAAGAAGTGTGGGAGTGGAAATAAACCAGGACACCCGGACAGGTGGTTGAGGCCGCCTGTCCTTGCCATCCAAACCCGCATTGAGCCGGCTATCGTCCGTAACTGTATGAGTGTATTTGAGTGACGCGATGAGCAAACCCCCGGTAAGCGGCTCGCCCGACAATACCCCAACTGCCCGCGATTTTGCCGGCGATCTGGTGCTGGCGAGCCGAATGATTACCGCCGCGCGCGATTATTCTGACATGGCGCTGGGCGTGATGTATACGGTGGCGCAGAAGATGGGCGCGGTGGCGCTTTCGCTGTATGACGCCGACCCGCCGCGCCAGCGCACGGCTGCGGCGCTGGTGACGAGCGATACGGTCATCAGCCCCGACGCCGCCCCGCGTGCCGATTTTTTGCCCGACGCGCAGCAGCTCGAAGCCCTGCGGCGCGGCCTGCCGGCGGTGTGGGACATGACGAAAGCCGGGGAAACCACCCGGCGCGAGCTGGAGGCGCTGCAAACCGGCTGGATGGCGTCGTTCGCGCTGCGCGGCGGCGAGGAAGTGCTGGGTACGCTGGATGTGGTGAGTACCCAGCCGTATACCTTCAGCACCGAGGAGATTGACGCCTACGTCACCATCTGCGACCTGATCGGCATGGCCGTCCGGTCGCGTCTTTTGCTCGGCCAGACGCAGGCCGCCCTGGACGAAACCCGCCAGTTGTACGAAATCAACCGCGACATCCTCAGCGCGCAGGATACGCTGGACGTGCTGCGGGCGCTGCGCCGGCATCTCGCCCCGGAAGCGATTATCATCAGCCACCTGACGGTTGGTTACGGGGCCGGCGACCAGATCAACCGGGTGATGATTGATACCATCAGCCTGCCGCACGAAGAGCAGGTCATCGAAATTCCGGTCGGGGAATTGATCGGGGCGGAAAATCTGGAGCGGCTGAACACAACCTGGAACGCCAACCCGTATGCCGTGTCCCTGATCGAAAACTTCGAGACGACACCTACCAGCGACCCCCTGGCGTATTTTTCGCGCCAGTATGGGGTCAACAGTTATGCCGCCATCGCCGTCCGCGAGGGCGGCCTGATCCGCGAGAGCGTCAGCATCGGTTTTGCCGAGCCGCGTATCTTCAGCCCGCAGGAGCGCCGCCTGTACGAGGCGCTGGCCGACCCTATCGGCATCGTGCTGCAAACTCACCGGCTGCTGCGCGAATCGCGCCGGGCGGCGCTTGACCTGAGTAAACAGGTGCGGGTGCTGCAAATCATCAACGATCTGGCGATCACCATCAGCACCATCCGCGATGAAAAGACGCTGCTCGACCAGAGCAGCCAGGTCATCGTGGCCGCCACCGGGGCCGACCACTGCGGCATCGCCCTGCTGACCGCCGCCGAGACGGCCTCGCAGGTCGTCAGCGAATATCCGTCACATGGCACGATTGGCGTGCAAATCCCCCTGGCCGATAACCCGATCTTCAAAACGCTGCTCAACACCCGGCTTCCACTGGTGATTGCCGACGTGCGGAGCGACGAGCGCCTGCCGGCGGCCTCGCGGCATCTGCTGGAGCGTATGGGCGTCCACGCGATGGCCTTTCTGCCGCTGGTCGTTTCTGGCAAGCTGATCGGCTCAATCGGACTGGACATTTACGCGCCCGACCGACTCCCGACTTCCGAGATGATGGACATCGCCCAGACCATCGCTTCGCAGGTGGCGCTGGGTTTGCAAAATATCCGCCTGCTGGCCGACGTGCAGCGCCGCGCCGAGCAGCTGCAGCGCATCGCGGCCTTCAGCCAGTCGGTGCAGGCCACGCTGGAGCTTCCGACAGTTTTTAACAACATGCTGGCCGAAAGCGCCCGGATGCTGACCCAGGATCGGATGAGCATCAGCCTCTACGACCCGGTGGAAGGGGCGCTGCGGGTGGTGGCCGAACACAGCGGCGGCGCGCGGACGGGCGAGCCGAGCCGGGGGAACATCATCCCGATTTCCGGCCATATCGCCAAAGTCTGGTCGGACTGGGAGCTGCTGCATATCCCGGATTTACACCGCCTGCCGGAAAGCGATGCCCCGGACAGCGGCCTGCGTTCCTGGATTCTGGCGCCTATTCTGGCACGTGGACGCATCCTGGGGCTGGTGAGCGTGGGCAGCAGCCAGCCGTATGTTTATACCGAAACGGACATCGCCCTTTTCCGGCAGATGGTTACGCAGCTGGCGGTCGCCATCGAAAACGTGGAGGCCTATACCCAGAGCCAGCGCCTGGTGCAAAGCGAGGCGCTGCTGAACGCCATCTCCGCCCAGCTTCAAAACCAACTGGACATCCACCAGATGATGGAAATTGCCGTCGGCGAACTGGGCAGAGCCATCGGCGCGCGGCGGGCGCGTATCCGGCTGGGAACCGATTTTTCGACCGATTTACAGTCGTAGCGGGGGCAGGGATGCGTGAACTTTTAGACTCGGTATTCGATACGACCGCCTACATCAGCGACTTTGAAAAGGAACGCGCACGCATCGTCTACAGCATCACCGCCGTGATTGCCCTCATGTACACAGTTTTTATCGCGTTTGTGGGCGTCGAATATATGCCCGAACGGCCGATCGCACTGTTGGGGATTGACCTGGCGTGGACGGCGGCGATCCTGGGTTTTTATGTCACGGTTGGGATGACGTATAATGCTCTCCGTCAGGGAAACCTCCGGCGTGCCGAGTTTGGGCCGCTGGTGATGTGGTATATTGGCGGTATGTTGGTCGCCTGGCCGAACGCCTTCCAGAACCCGCGCGGCGGCATCACCCTGGCGGCGTTTATTATTCTGGCGACGCTGCTCCATCGGGGGCGGGGTTTGGCAGCCGGGCTGGTGGTCGCTGCCCTCAGTTGGGTGGCGAGCAACGTGCTGGCATCCGGGGCGTTCGCCACCTCCACCGGCGGCACGCAAGAACTGGTGAACGTGATGTTGATGCTTGGCGGCATCAGCGCCCTGACTTTTTTGTTCCTGCGCTTTGCCTACCAGAGCCAATCCGAAGGCGCGCGCCTCGTCACCGCCGAACGGCTGCGGCTGGCGGAAATCACCAGCCAGGTCGCGCAGCGCATCTCGCGCCGCATGGCGCTTCAGGACGTGCTGAACAATGCGGTTGAGCAGATTTGTGCCGAGTACCCGCTCATCTACCACGCGCAGATTTTCCTGCTGGACGAAAACCGGCAGAACGCCCAACTGGTCGCCAGCACCGGCGAGGTTGGGCGAATGCTGATCGAACGCCGGCACAGCCTGCCGGTCGGCAGCCTCAGCGTGATCGGGCAGGTGACGGGCGGCGGGCAGCAGGTCATCTCCCATGCCGGCGCGAAGGGAGGCGTTCACCGGCGCAACGAGTTTTTGCCGGAAACCGTCATCGAGGCGGCCTTCCCGCTGCGTCTCGGCGACCAGGTGATCGGCGCGCTCGACCTGCAAAGCAAGGTGGAGACGGCCTTCCGCGAGGAGGACAGCCCGATTTTTCAATCGCTGGCCGACCACATCGCCATCGCCATTGATAACGCCCGCCTGTTTGAGGAAACCGAGCGCCGCTTGCAGGAAAACCGCCGTCTGATGGAGCAGACCAATCAGGCCGTCGAACAGGTCGAACGCCTGAACCGGCAGCTGACCGGGCGCTTCTGGTCGGATTATCTGGCGCAGCAGGCCGGGGAGCTGGCGCTGACGATGGATTTCCTTACCCAGCGGCGCGCGTCGGAAAGCGAGTGGACGCCCACCCTGCGTGAAGCGGCGCGGGCAGACAGCCTGGTTCAGCGCCGGGAGCAGGATCAGCAGGTGATCGCCGTACCGCTGCGGGTGCGCGGCCAGGTGATCGGCGCGATGGAGTTCGAGTTAGACACCTCCGAGCCGCTGATGCCGGAGGACATCAACCTGATACAGGAAGTGGGCGACCGGCTGGGGCTGGCCGTCGAAAATATCCGCCTGTTCGAGGCCAGCCAGAATGCCGCCCAGCGCGAGGCGCTGGTGAACGAAATCGCCGCGCGGCTGCAAGCCGGTAGCACGGTCGAAATGACGCTGAACGCGGCGGCCCGCAGCCTGAAGGAAACCATGAAAGCCTCGCGGGTGGCGATCCGCCTGGGCGCGCCGCCGGGGTCTAAAAACGGCGGTCGGGAGGATGAGCAGCGATGAGCGTGCAGTCGGTATCTATGTTCAATCCCATCTCCGGTTTTGATTATCTTGAGCGGCTTCGGCGGCGTTTTTTGCTGGCGCTGGTGATTCTGGGCATGGTTGCGACGGGAGCCGGTTTTGCGGCTCAGTTCGTCGCCACCAGCTCCCCGTTCGCTAAAATTGTGACCAGCATCTCGCTGGTAGTCAGCGTGATCGCCTTCATCCTGCTGCTGCAGGGGCGCGTTCAGGCCTCCGCCAACCTGGCGATTATTTTGTTCGTGGCGAGTGCAGTCAGCAGCCCGACGGCGATACTGGTGCTGGGGGCGCTGGCGCTCATTACGTCGGCTGCCCTCAGCAGCAGCCAGGTTTATGTCCTAACCAACATCATCCTCCTCAGCAAAGCTGCCGCCGATACCCTTCTCGCCTGGCCGGGTTTCAGCCCGCCGATGCCCAGGCCGGTGAGCGATGGGATCATCCTTGTCCTCACGCTGGCGATCATCAGCTTTTCGACGCGCTTTTTGGTTAACCAGGCGACGCGCGCCGCCGGCAGCGCCCGGCAAACCGCCAGCCTCCTGCAAGCGGTAGCCGAAATCGGGCAGTCGCTCTCGAATCTGCTCGATCTGAACGACCTGTTCGCGCAGTCGGTGGATATGATCCGCGACCGGTTGGGTTTTTATCATGTGCAGGTGTTTCAGGTGGAAGGGGACCTAGCGCGGCTGGTCGCCAGCACCGGCGAAGTCGGGCAGCGGCTGCTGGAACGCCGCCACCAACTGCCGGTCGGCTCGCAAAGCGTGATCGGGCAGGTGACGCTGCAAGGTCGCCCGGTGATCGCCCGTCATACCGACGCGGTGTACTACCGCAACGAACTGCTGCCGGACACCCGCGCCGAACTGGCCGTGCCGATCATGGACGGCGAGCTGATTATCGGCGCGCTGGACGTGCAAAGCCGCGATGTGAACGCTTTTGACGAAGACCGCGTGCGGGCGCTTCAGGTGATGGCGAACCTGCTGGGGTCGTCTATCCGCAACGCGCGCCTGTTTGAAATGCAGGCCCGCACCACCGCCGAAACCAAACGTCTGTATCTGGAGAGCGAAACCAGCCTGCGCGAAATTCAGCGCCTTAACCAGCAGCTCACGCGCGAAGGCTGGAGCGAATATCTGCGTTACAAACACACCGTCGGCGGCGTCACGCTGGAGGACGGGCAGATCACCGGCGATAACGTCTGGACGGAAAGCCTGATTCAGGCCGCGCGCCAGCGCCAGCCGGTGACGACGGCACGCCCGGACGGCGGCTCGCTGGTGGCGCTGCCGGTTGTGCTGGGCGGCGAGGTGATCGGCGCGCTCGAAATTGAAACGCCGCAGCCGGTGACGCAGGCCGAAACCATCGAAATGATGCGCGCCGTCGCCCAGCGGCTCGCCGTCAGCCTGGATAAAGCCCGCCTGTTTGAAGATTCGCAGGAGGCAGCTGCCCAGGAGCAGCGCATCAATGAAATCGTGGCGCGCTACCAGACGGTTACAGACGTGGACGATCTGCTGCGAATCACGCTGACCGAACTCAGCCAATCATTGGGGGCCACGCGGGGCGCGATTCGCCTCAGCCTAGCCGCCCAGGAGGAAGCGGCCTCATGATAACCCGCCTGACCGGCCTGTTCCGGCAGATTTTCCGCATTCACTACCCGTATACCAACCCGATTGAACGCCACCTCGTCGACGTTCTGTTCGCCATCAACTGGGTGCTTATCATCTCACAGGTGGTGTGGCTGGCGGTAGCGGCGACGATGCCGTTTGCTGCGGAACTCGCCAAAACGCACCCGGCTTTTACAATTATACCGCTGCTGGCGCTGGTTGTTCATGTGGCGATTTACTGGGCCATCCAAAACGGGCGGTCGCGGCTGGCGGCGGCGGCCTTCAGCGGCGTGATGCTGCCGAACGTGGTGGCGCTGACGATTTTTCTCGACCCGCAGCAGCCGACCATCAGCGGCACGACGCTGGCGGCGCTGCTCATCCCGGTTGTCGCCGCCGGGCTGCTGCTCAAACGACCGGGAATCGTCATTTTGGCGGCGGTGGTGGGCGCTGTATTACTGGGCGCGCTCGGCCAAAGCCAGATTACCCGCCCTATCCGGCTGGTGCCGGCGCAGACGGTGGCTGCCGATGCGGTTTTCCTGATTTTCATGGCAGTGGTGGTGTTTGCGTTTGTCAGCATCTTTTCCGGCAAAATGCGGCAGGTGGCCGAAGAATCGCTGGCGGACATTCGCCAGCGGCAGTGGACGGTGGAAATGGGCATCGAACTGGGTAAAACGCCCCTGGCGGAAAGCGCCATCCTGGCGCGGGCGATGATCGTGCTGCGCGACCAGTTTAAATACAGTTATGCTCAGGTGTACCGGTTGGACGAAGACCGGAATCACCTGTTCCGCGCCATGACGACCAGCATGAGCCGGTACGAAATTGCCGGGCGCGACCGGCTGAACCTGGCCGAAGTCAGCGCGCTGGCCGAATGCGCCCGCAGCCGGCAGCCTGTGCTGGCGGCCTCCGGCGCTGCCGGCAGCGGCCATCTGCGGGCGACCAGCCGTTTTGGGCTGGCCGTGCCGATTCAACACGCCGGCAGGCTGCTGGGCGTGCTGGACATCCAGACCGACACAGACGTGCCGTTTTCCGCCAACCAGATTGAAACGGCCGGCCTGTTCGCCGGGATGCTTGGCACGGCGCTGGCGAGTGCCAGCCTGCTGGAAGACTTGCAGCGCCAGCTGGCGCACCAGGAAACAACCATCGCCCGGCTGCAAGAACAGCTTGTCGAACTTCAGCGGCGCGCGCAGCGCCAGGTTGGCGATACCTGGGGCGCCTATTTACAGGAGCGCGGCGCTGCTGCCCTCGGCTTTGACTTCCAGGCTGAAGAAGGAACGCCGGTGCCGGCCCGCGACCTGCCGGACGATCTGCGCCGCACGCTGGAGCAGGGCGCGCCGCACATCGAGGAGCGCGGAGACGAGCGTATCATTCACGTGCCGATCACTTTCCGCAATCAGACGCTTGGCGCGATGGCCTTCACGCTGCCGGCCAACCAGGAACTCACCAGCCGCCAGCTTGAAATGGCGCAGGTGATTTCCGAACGTCTGGCGCTGGCGCTGGAAAATATGCGCCTGTTCGAGCAAAGCCAGTCCCAGGCGCAGCGCGAGTATAAAGCCGGGCAGCTTACCAGCCAGTTGATCGGCGCGAAGGACGTAAGCGCGCTGCTCGACCTGGCGGCGGAACAGTTTAACGAGGCGCTGGGGGCCGTGCATACCCGTATTTACCTTCAACCCGATTTACTGGCCGAACCGGCTGCTGTCCCCGGCAGAGAGGAACCTGCGTGATGAAGGCGCTTTCCCGTACCTTCAACGCCCTGTCCTGGCCGTTATGGATCAAACTGTCGGCAGGTTTCGCGCTGGCGATCCTTATCCCGGCGCTGTTGATCGTTTTTGTCGCCCAGAGCGGTTATAACGACCTCAATACCGACAACGTGCGGCGTTATGTCTCCGAAAACGGCGCGCACCAGCAGCAGGCCATCGGCGCGGCGCTAGCGCAGGCGGCGGCGGAACTGCAAGCCTTGACCAGCAATGCCAGCGCCACCCGCCAGATGGTGCTGACGCTGCAACCGGATGCTCCGGCGGCGCAGAGCCGGGTGGTGGCGGCGCTGTTCCGTGATAACCTGTTCGGCAGCGGCCTGTATACCCTGGTGCGCCTGCTGAATACGGACGGTGTGATCGTGGCGCAGTCCAACGCCATTGACGCGCTGCCCTCCGGCGTCAGCAATGCCGAGTCGCTGACCTTCATCCAGGCGCGCGAAATCTTCGGCGAAGGTGCGGATGCGCTGGTGGCGGTGCTGCCCAGCGGCATCGTCGAAATCGCGCGTGCGGTGTTCCAGGATGGAGAGGTGGCCGGTTATCTGGTCGGCACGTTGGATACCGAGCGCGCGATCCTCAGCTATTTAACGCTGAACGGCAACGTCTACAACGCTTACAGCTACCTGGTCAGCGGCGGCCAGGACCCGGTGCTGTTCGTCCGGCGGCAGGACCGCGACGCCGCCAATATCTCGCTGGCCGGCTCGCCGGCCGTCGCACGGGCCTTTAATGGTGTCGCCCAGATGGACACTTACCGGCTGGGCGCAGAGCGCGACCGGACGGTGATCGGTTTTTACGCGCCCATCGCAAACCCGGTTCGACCGGATGTTCCGCTGTTCGCGCTGGTGACTGAAGCCAGCGCATCCCTGACGTTCGGCCAATCGCTGGCCTATCTGGGTGGGGCGCGCGCTTTTGTGCTGATTGTCGGAGCCGGGTCGGTGCTGGCGCTGCTGGTGCTGCTGTTTAACCAGCTCATCACGCAGCCGGTCAACCAACTGCGCGAAGCCATGCAGGCCGTTAACCAGGGCGATTTTGAAGCCCCGGTGGATGTGCCAAAACGCCGGGATGAAATCGGCCAGCTGACCGGCACGTTTGTGGACATGCGCGAGCATGTCCATGCCCTGCTGCGCGACCTGGAAACCCGCATCGCAGAGCGCATCCGCGACATCAACGCCACGCACCAGGTCAGCCGGTTCGCCGTCGCCCAGCGCGATCTGCAAACCCTGATGGACGAAGCGGTTAACCTGATTATCCAGCACTTCCCGAACATCTATCACGCGCAGATTTTTTTGCTGAACGATGACCGCGATTACGCCATCCTGCGCGCCAGCACCGGCGAGGTCGGCCAGGTGCTGCTCAAACGCGGCCACCGGCTGGCGGTGGGCAGCATCAGCGTCATCGGGCAGGTCACTAAACAGGGCGACGTGGTGGTGGCGCGCGATACGGCCACCAGCCAGGTTCACCGGCGCAACGAATTTTTGCCGGACACCCGCGCTGAACTGGCGATCCCCCTGCGGATCGGCGAGCAGGTAATCGGCGCGCTGGACGTGCAGAGCAAACAGCGCAACGCCTTCAGCCAGGATGAGATTCTGGTGCTGCAAACGATGGCCGACCAGTTGGCGGTCGCCATTGAAAACGCGCGGCTGTATCAGGAATCGCTGCGCCGCATGGCGGACATCGAACGCGCCAACCGCGAGGCCACGCTGGCGACCTGGCAGGAATACATTTATACCCGGCGGCAGCGCGCGCTTGCCAGCGAAGCCGGCGTGCCGACCGGCAGCGATCTATCCGACCTGCGGCAGCGCGCTATCCGCGAAGGCCGCGTGGTGGTGGGCGAGGCCACCGGGCATGGCACGGTTCCCGTCGCCGTGCCGATTAAACTGTCCGGGCAAACCCTGGGCGCGGTGGAGTGGGAACTGCCTGCCGAACACCTGGACAACAACAAACTGCAGCTGGCGCAGGAGTTGGCGAACCGGCTGGCGATCAGCCTCGACAACGCCCGGCTGTTCGAGGACAGCCAGCGCGCCGCCGAACGCGAGCGCATTGTGAACACCATCGCCGCCAAACTTACGCCCCAGACGGAAATCGCCGAAATTTTGCAGACGGCTGTGCGCGAGGTCGGGCAGGCTTTACGCGCGCCGCAGGTTAATATTCGTCTGCACCAGGCCAACGGCAAAAACGAGCAGAGGTGAAATACCGGCAGCCATGACGACGACCCGGAAACCCCATGCGACTACCCCGATTCAGGCCGAGATCATGCGCCGCCTGGCGCCGGTCATCGTGCTGGCGTTCCTGGCGTTCGCCCTGGTCGGCAGTTATCTGTACCAGGATAACATTCGCGGTCACCTGACGCAGATTCACATCGCTGAACTGAGCGAACATGCCAGCCAGATCAGCACCCCGCTGCAAGAAGCCATCACGGCGGCGCAGCGGCTGGCGCGCGGCGCGGCGACGCGCGTTTTTGCTGCCGAACTTCAGCGCACCGGCGGGCCGACCGGCGACAACCTGCTCAACGGCCAGCCCCAGATGCTCGACGATATGTATTCGGTGTTGAGCAGCAGCGGCGGCCTGTATTTCGCGGTGCGTTATGTGGATATGCAGGGTACGGTGTGGAGCGAAGTCACCAACCGCAATGGTTTGCTGTCGCGCAATACGCGGCAGCAGCCGGGTATGCTGGCGAACGACGCGCCTTTCCAGGCCGCGCGCGAAAACCCCAATCCCTCGCTTTCGGCAGTGACAGTGCGGCAGATTTCGCCAGGAGTGGTCGAGCCGGCCATTCGTATTTTTGCGCCCGTCAGCCGAGCCGACACCGGGACGGAAACCCAGGGTTTGATCGAACTGGAAATCCTGGTCAGATCAATTATCAACCCGATAAACCTGGCCGACGAAGGCGACGGCCAACGCTGGCTGCTGGTGAACAACGCCGGGCGTTATATGGCCGACAGCAGCGCGCCCCGCGCCTATCTCAACAGCTTGATGCCGGCCACCACCGGGACGCTGGAACGCAGCGAGCCGGAACTGGCCGCCCTGCTGGCCGAAATGCCGGGCGATATTCACCTGGCCGAGACATCGCGCGGGCAGGTTTCGGCGCGGAAAATCAACATCGGCGACGCGCCGGATATGCCCTGGACGCTGATGGTGATGGATTTTTCCGGCTATACGCTCAGCAGCATTTATCAGGGCGTGGGGATCATCGTGCTGGTCAGCCTGTTGGGCTGCGCCGGGTCGCTGTTCATCACCAACCGCATCCTGCGGCGGCGTTTAGCGCCGCTGGCCGTCGTGAATTCGATGGTGACGCAGATGGCTTCCGGCAAGCTGGACGATACGCTCAAGATCGTCCCCGGCGATGAAATGGACTATCTGCTGGCTTCGCTGCGGGGGGTGTCTGCCCACCTGCGCGATCTGACGGTCGAAAATGAAGAACGCTCGCAGCGGCGCAAACGCAGCCTGCAAATCGCCGGGCGCATCAGCCAGGAAACCGCCGCCCTGGCGGCGCTGGCCGACCTGGATAATCTGGTCAACCGGATTATAGAACTGATTTGCAGCGAGTATGGGTTTTATCACGCGCAGGTTTTCCTGCTGGACGACATCGGCCTCAACGCGGTGCTGCTCTACAGCCGGGGGGTGATCGGCCAGCGCCTGCTGGAGCAAAAGCTGGCGATTCCTGTCGGCCATGCGTCGGTGGTCGGCACGGTGGCGCGCACCGGCAAAGCGGTGGTCGCCAACGACCTCCATGCCCGCGAGCCGGAGTCGCCGGTTTATCAACGGCTGCTGCCGGATACGCGCGCGCAGATGGCGCTGCCGCTGCTGGTCGGCAGCCGGGTGGTCGGCGTGCTGGATATTCACAGCATTGTGGTCAACGGCTTCCAGGACGAGGAAGCCCCGATCTTCCAGATTCTCGCCAACCAGATCGCGTCCGCCATTCATGATGGCCGTCTGCTAACGCAGTCGCAGGAGCGCCTCCAGCAGATGGACGCGCTCAACCGGCAGCTCACCCGCCGCGCCTGGGACGAAGTGCAGGAGCAGGCGCGTTTGCAGCCGGCTTACCGTTATGACCTGGTAGATGTGTCCCCCGTTTATGGCGAAGGTGAGCCGCCGGCGGAAGCCATCAGCGCGCCGATCAGCATTCGCGGTCAGGTGATCGGCACGATTGCCGCCGCCCCGCCCCCTGACCAGCCCTTTACGGTAGGCGACCAGATGGTGCTGCGGGCGGTGGCCGAGCGCGTCGGCATGGTGATCGAAGGGGCGCGTTTGTTCAGCGAAACGCAGAACGCGCTGGCCGTCACCGAGCTGCTGTACGAGTTAAGCCGCTATCTGAACGAAGCCGATACGTTGGAAGACATCATTCGGGCTATCATCACCTCCACCATGAGCGATGCCACCGGCGGGCAAATCTGGCTGTTTGATGAATATTTACCCGGCGGCCTGCCGGAGTGGGTTGAAATCGTCTCCGACTGGTCTACCCTGGAACGCGCCGGACAAAGCCGCGCTGCTCTGCGGCTGCCGATGCTGGAGACCAGCTTTTTGCTGGCGATGCAGGATGGCCGCGTTAAGCTGGTGCAGGACGTGGCGCTTGACCAGCGTCTCGACAGCGATCTGCGGCAGATGTTCCTGGCCTGGGGTACGCGGTCGGCGGTGTTTATCCCCTTTAACGTGCGCGGCACCTGGCGCGGTTTAATTACCATTGAGTTCGCCCGCCCCCGTGACTTCAGCGAGCGCGAAGGCCGCATCTACAGCGCCCTGATTGACCAGGCCGGCGTTGCCATTGACAACCGCCTGCTGTTCACCCAGACCGAAACCACCCTCGACCGCATTGAGCGCCTGTACGCAGCCAGCCGCATCATCAACAGCGCCCAAACGCTGTCCGATCTGGTGCGCGCCGCCGCCGCCGCCACCAAAGACCCCATGCTGGGTTTTGAACTGGGCGTGCTGGAAGGCCAGCTTGACGACAGCGGCTGGCCGACCCGCGTGCGTAAGGTCGCCAGTTGGGATATGGTGCAGGCCGTCGAGGAAGAACGGCACGAAACGCTGCATATTTCGCCAGAGTCGCCGCTGCGCCGCCGCGAGCCGGAGATCATCAACGACCCGGATGATGGCCGCCTGACGGCCATATTCCCTATGTTCAGCGCCAGCCAGCCGATTGCGCTGCTGTACCTATACAGCGCGGCGGCGCAGGAGCTGACCGACGACGATTATGAGGTCTACAACGCGCTCACCGGCCAGATGAGTACCATGCTGGAAAACCGGCGGCTGCTGGAACAAACCGCCCAGGCGCTCGACGAGACGCGCCGCTTGTATGACGCCAGCCGCGCCATCACCAGCGCGCCGGACTTAAAGGCCGTTTATCAGGCCGCCGCCGCGCACCTTTCGTCCGGCAGCGAGCCGGTGAGCCGCATCCAGGTTTTGCTGGCCGGGCCAAACCCCGGTCTGGACGCGGTTTATTACGATACGGTGCATGTCTGGGAAGAACGCCCCGACCCGGCCTCGCCTGTCCGCGCCGGGCTGCGGCTGACGAACGAGGCCGCGCCGATCAGGGAAATGCTGGCCGAACGCGACGATGTGGTTTATTTCGCCGACCTGGAAACCGATCTGGCCGGACGCCCGCGCCTGCGCCAGGTGCTGCAGCGCAGCGGCGCGGCCAGCGTGATGCTCGTGCCGCTGCGGACGCAGCGCAGCTCTTTTGGCCTGATGGTCTGCGAATGCGAAACGCTGCACGGCTTTGATGACTCCTACAGGCGTTTTGCCAATGCCGTCGCCGGCCAGATCGCCATCGCCGTCGAAAACCGGATGCTGTTCGAGGAAGCCCGCCAGGAGGCCCAGCGGGCGCTGGCGCTGGCCGAAGCCGGCCAGCTGGCGGCTCGCATCGGCGCGGACTTCGAGGCTAACCTGAACGAAGTGTTCGCCCGCGTGGCCGAAGCCGCCGGTTATGACCGCTGGCTGGTGATGCTGCTGGACGAGGAAAATCTCAACCAACTAGCGGCGGTCGTCTGGCACACGCCGGCACAATATACCCTGCCGGAAGCGCATTTTGACCTGATCCGCGATCAAAACGCGCTGGTGGATGCGGTTCGCCTGGGGCGCGCGCTGGTGGTCAACAACCCGGCCTCGTACCCCACTTTTTCCGTCGGCGGCGACGATCTGCTGCATGATATTGGCAAACATATCGCTTTGCCGGTTTTCAGCGGCGACCGGATTGTCGGGGCGCTGGCGGCGGGGCGTGCGCTGGACGGGGCCGACCTGGACAAACGGGACGAACAGCTCCTCTCCACGCTGGCGGCGCAGGTCGGCATCGCCGTCGAAAACCGCCGCTTGTTCCGCCAGGCGGAAAATGAACGCCAATATCTGGGTTCAATCCTGGAATCCATGCCCACCGGCGTCCTGGTGCTGGACGGGCAGACCTTCAAGCCGATTCAGGCCAATGCTCAGGCAGCCAGGCTGCTGGGCGTTCCCCTGGATTACGACCGCCCGTTCGAGGCCGCCGCTTATAACCTGTACCGCACCGGCACCAGCGTCCATTACCCGGCGCAGGAACTGCCGATTTACGTGGCTGCCGAGACCGGCGGAGAGTATTTTAGCGACGACCTGGTGGTGATTCACGAGGACGGCACGCGCACCGACCTGCTGCTCAACGCCGCGCCGATCCTGGATGAGCGCGGCCATGTTGCCACCATCGTCGCCGTTTTCCAGGACATCAGCAACCTTCGCAGCCTGGAAAACGCCCTGCAAGACAACCTGCGCGAAACCATCGCCCTGTACGAAGTTTCGCGCTCGCTGTCGGAGGCCGAGGAACTGGACTCGGTGCTGGACATCGTTATGATGCAGTTGATGATGCTGGAACCCACCGACGGTTATATCGTCCTGCTCGACCAGAAAACCGGCGACCTGACGCCCGTTCGCGCGCTGTCATCGGCAGAAACGTTTGATCTGCCGCAGGGTGTATTTGAGGCTGCCCAACTGGTCGTCCCCGACACGTCGCAAAGCAGACCATTCGTTGATGCCAACTTAAGCAGCCTGCTGGCGCAGCGCGGCATCTTCGCCCTAGCCTCCATTCCCATGCGCGTGCGCGACATCATGCTCGGCTGGATTATCGCCACTTACGACCATCCGCACGAGTTCACAGCGGAAAACGAACGTTTCCTGATTACGCTGGGCGACGGCGCGGCGATCGCCATTGACAACCGCCGCCTGTTCCAGCAAACCGAACGCGCCTACCAGGAAGCGGCCACGCTGTACCAGACCAGCCGCGCGCTGGCGAACGCTGTTGACGCCGAAGACGTGGTGCGCGCGGTGGTGGAACATGCCAACCGCCCGCATCTCACCCAGGTTTTTATGGCGACCCCGCCGCCTTATGATCAAAACGAAGTCCCGGTTATGATGGAGGTCGTCTCGTCCTGGGAGCGCGAGGATACCATCGGCATAAATATGCTCGGCGTTATGCTCAGCGACGACCAGTTCCCGGCCTGGCGGTTTGTTGTGTCGCCTTCCATCACCCTGATTGACGACCTGAGCGAAGCGACCCTGACGGAAATCGAACTGATCGGCCTGGAGAGTATGGACATACGCTCGCTGGCGGTGCTGCCGCTGCGCGCGGGCAGCCGGTTGATCGGCTCGCTGTGGCTTTGCTCGAACCAGCCGCACAGCCACAGTGAGGAGGACTGGCGGCTGTACCAATCGCTGGCCGAACAGGGTTCGCTGTCCCTGCACGCGGCGCAGCTGCTGGCCCAGGCGGAACGGCGCGCGCGCCAGCTTTCGACCTCTGCCGAAGTCAGCCGCATCGCCAGTTCCATCCTCGACCTTAACCAACTGCTGCCGCAGCTTGTAGAGCTCATACAGTCGGCCTTCCATTACGATCACGTACAGATTTTCCTGATGGACGAGGCCGGGGTGAACGCCGAACTGCGCGCCAGCACCGGCCAGGCCGGCCAGCAGCTTCTGGCGATTCGGCACAAACTCGCCAAAAATTCGCCCAGCGTCATCGGCCAGGTAACGGCCACCGCGCGCCCGGTGCTGGCGCTGGATACGGCGGACGCGCGTTTTGTCCACCGGCCAAACCCCTACCTGCCGCTGACACGCTCCGAAATGGCGCTGCCGCTGCTGGTTAAAGGGCGCGTGGTGGGCGCGCTGGATGTGCAGTCCAACCAGCCCAACGCCTTCACCAGCGAAGACGTGGAGGTGCTGTCGGCGCTGGCCGGGCAGATTTCCATCTCGATTGACAACGCCACCCTATTCGCTCAGTCAGAACGCCGCGCCCGCGATATGGGCTTCCTGTTCACGGTCACGTCGGCGGCGGCCCTGCCGGATCAAAGCCTGAGCAGTTCACTGCAAAACGTGGCCGAACTGGTGTTGAGCGAGCTGGACTCGCTGACCGTCACCATATACATGATCGAACGTTTCATAGACGAAGAAAGCGAAACACTGGACATCGTGCGCCCGGTGGCGCTGGCCGGCTCCGACCAGCCGCTTTCAGAAATCATGGAAGTGCGGGCCGGCGATCCCCAAAATCTGCTGGGCGTGGTGGCGCGCACGCTGGAACCGGCCATCATCAGCGATGTGCAGCAGGAGCGCCAGTACGCGCCGATTGCCGCCACCGCCGCCTCGGCCATCATCGTGCCGATGGCCGCCGGCAGCCAGATCATCGGCTTGATCGCTATTGAGGATGCCCAGCCTAATGCTTATAACCAGGAAACGCTGACGCTGCTGCGAACGTTAAATACGACCCTTTCGGCAATCGTGCAGAACGCGCGGCTGCTAGAGCAGGTTCGCAAGCAAAACGAGCAACTCCGCGAGCTGGATAAACTGAAAAACGATTTCCTGGCGAACATGAGCCACGAACTGCGGACGCCGCTGAACTCGATCATCGGTTTCAGCCGGGTGATCTTAAAAGGCATTGACGGCCCGCTGACCGAAATGCAGGAGCAGGACCTGACCACCATCTACAACAGCGGCCAGCACCTGCTGGGGTTGATTAACGACATCCTCGACCAGGCCAAAATCAGCGCCGGCAAGATGGACTTGCAGAAGGATTATTTCGATGTCAGACCGGTGCTGGAGGGTGTGCGCTCCATCGGCATCGGCCTGGTTAGGGATAAACCGATTGAAATCCGCCTGGATGTTGCCTCCGGGCTGCCGAAGGCTTACGGCGACGAATTCCGCACCCGGCAGGTGCTTTTGAACCTGGTTTCCAATGCCTCCAAGTTCACCCAGCAGGGCAGCATCACCATTCAGGCTTATCTGGATCAAGACCCGGAAACCGGCAGAGAAATGGTGCGGGTGGACGTGAGCGATACCGGCATCGGCATCGCCGAAAAAGACCTGCCGCTGCTGTTCGAGGCGTTCCGGCAGGTGGACTCGTCACTGACGCGCACCGTCGGCGGCACGGGCCTGGGGCTGCCTATCTCCAAGTCGCTGGTAGAGATGCAGGGCGGGCGTATGATCGTCACTTCGGAGGTGAACGTCGGTTCGACCTTCAGCATCCTCATCCCGCTGGAACCGACCGACCCAACCCCCGAACACGACCCAACGGTCGCCGTCAGAACCAAAAAGGATACCGGCAAACTTTCTGAAAACGGCAAGACCGAACCCCAAAAGACCGGCCCGCTGCCGCCTACCCTGGAGACGGTCGAAACAGCGCGCGACAAACGCACCACCGGCACGGCCATGCAGGCCAAACGCCAGATTTTGCTGATCGAAGAAAACCCCGATATGGTCAACCAGTACCGGCGCGCGCTCCAGCGCGAGGGTTTTGACATCTTCGCCGCATCTATCCCGCTGGAAGCCGAGGCGATGGCGAGCGGCCTGCGCCCGACGCTGATTATCATGGATGTGGACTTCGCCGGCGGCGCGGGTTGGGACATCCTGGGGCGGCTGCGCGAGCGCGAAGATACCCGCGACATCCCGATCATCATCTGCACGCTCAACGGCGACGAAGAACGCGCCCGCGCGTCCGGCGCGTTCGACTTCATCCGCCGGCCCTTCACCCCCGACCGGCTGGTGCGGGCGGTGCGCGAGGCCGAGCGCGACAGCCAGACCGAACGTATTCTGATTATTGACGACCAGGCCGAAAGCGTGCGCCTGATTCAACAGGCGCTTGACCAGTACGGGCGCTACCGCATCTTCACCGCCCAGGGCGGCGCAGAGGGCATTTCGATGGTGGCGCGCTGCCGGCCCGATCTGGTGATCCTGGATTTGCGAATGCCGGAAAAAGACGGTTTCGCCGTATTAAACGAACTGCAAGCCAACCCGGAAACGGCCTCCATCCCCATTTTGATCGTGACGGCAGATACGTTGAATACCAGCGAAAAAGACCGCCTGGCCGATGTAACGGTTCTTTACAAAAGCGATCTAAACTATGAAAATTATATACAGTTGATCGCCGGCGTGAAGGCGTTTTTATCACGGCAAAATGGGGAGTAAGGGTCATTGAACTCGATAACTGAAGCAAACCGACGGGTTGAGCTGGAATGCACCAACTGCCATACGCGCATCCCGCTTGACCGGTCTCTAACCGGCTGTCCATCCTGCGGTGAAAACCTGCTGGAAGCCGTTTATGACTTCGACCGGATGGACATACCCGGCTGGGTAGAACAGGTGAAACGCCGCCGCCCCAACCTGTGGCGCTACCGGGAAGTGCTGCCCGTCCAGGACGCCGCCAACATCGTCAGCCTGGGCGAAGGCGGCACGCCGCTGGTTAAATCGCACGCGCTGGCCGCCAGCCTGGGTTTAAAACACCTGTACATCAAGGACGAGCGCCAGCAGCCGACCAGCAGCTTCAAAGACCGGCAGGCGACGGTCGCTATTTCCGCCCTGCGCGAGATGGGTGTGGACGAACTGGTGGTCGCCAGCACCGGCAATGTCGCCATCTCCTACGCCGCCTACTGCGCCCGCGCTGGCATCAAACTGTGGGCTTTTTTCCCCAGCCTGACGCCCGGTGACAAAATGCGCGAATCGGCACTCTACGGCGCGGAAGTCATCAAAATCACCGGCACGTATGACCAGACTAAAGAACTGGCGGCGCGGTTCGCCCACACCAAAGGCATCTTCCTCGACCGGGGCATTAAAAGCGTGGCGGCCATCGAAGCCATGAAAACGATGGCCTACGAAATCGCCGAAGACCTGGGCGAAGAACTGACCGGCGGCCAGCGATGGGTTGCGCCGGACTGGTTTTTGCAGAGCGTCAGCGGCGGCATGGGGCCGATTGGGGTTGCCAAAGGCTTCCGCGAGATGATGCGTTTTGGGCTGGTAGACCGGATGCCTAAACTGGGTATGGTGCAGTCGGCGGGCTGCGCGCCGATGGTGGAGGCCTTCAAACGCGGCCAGCGCATTGCCACCCCCATCGAAAACCCGCAGACCATCATCACCACCCTGGCGACTGGCAACCCCGGACGCGCCTACGAAATCCTGTACGATTACGTCCAGCAGCACGGCGGGCATTTTACCGCCGCCAGTGACGAGGACGCTTTTACGGCCACGCTCATCCTGGCGCGCACCGACGGCATCTCGGTCGAACCGGCCACCGCCGTCACCTTCGCCGGACTCATCACGATGGTGCGGGAGCGGGCTATCAAACCCGACGATGTGGTGGTCGTCAACTGTTCCGGCCACACTATGACAGTCGAAAAACATATCCTGGGCGACCAGTGGCAGCATTCGGTAGACCTGTCCAGCCAAGCGAAAATCCCGGCGCTGCCGGAGGAAGGGCTGCTGTCGGCGCTGGAGCAGGTCGAATCGCAGATACGGCGCATCGTGGTGATCGAGGACAACGTGGACGCGGCGCGTCTGATCCGCCGCATTTTACAGGCGCGCGGCAGCTACGACGTGCATCTGGCGCACGACGGCGCGAGCGGCATCCGGCTGATCCGCGAAGTGCTGCCGGATATGGTCGTAACCGACCTGATGATGCCCGACGTGGACGGTTTCGCCGTGATTGATACGATGAAGGCCGACAAAACCATGTCGCGCATCCCGATTGTGGTCGTCACCGCCAAAGACCTGACAGCCAAAGAAAAAGCGCGCCTCAGCGGGCAGATCGAGATGCTGCTGCAAAAAGGGTCGTTCATTGACGAGGAATTCATCGAAAGTCTGGTGAACAAACTGCCGTGATGGGGCAGTTTTGGCCGCCGGGCGTTATCATGTACAATCAGCATCTTTTTAAGCATATTCGGTGGCGGTGAGCAGTCATGTCGGCACAACAACGCACAATCCTGTATATCGAGGATGACCCGGCCAGCCGCTCCCTGGTGCAGCGCACGCTCACCCATGCCGGCTATCGTGTGCTGGTGGCCGAATGCGGGCTGGACGGCATTGACATCGCCCGCCAGGAACGCCCGGATTTGATTCTCACGGACATTAACCTGCCCGACCTGACCGGGCGCGAGATCACCACCAAACTCCGCAGCGACGCGCGTTTCGAGCGCACGCCTATCGTGGCGCTTACGGCGCAGGCGCTGCACGAGTTCCGCGATATGGCGCTGGCCGCCGGCGTGACCGGCTACCTGACCAAACCGGTAGACGTGGAAGTGCTGCCAGAGCGGGTGGCGTTTTATCTTCAGGGCGGGCGGGATGCCATCGAGCAGGAAAAACTGTCGGAGGCGCAGACCCGCTACGCGCAGGAAGTCGTCGGACGGCTGGAAGACCGGATTCGAGAGCTGGAGACGCTCAACAAATCGCTGCTGCGCCTGGACAAAATGAAGGATACCTTCATCCAGCTCACTGCCCACGAACTCCGCACGCCGCTGACGCTGGTTTATGGCTACAGCCGCCTGATCGAAGATGCCGAGTCGGTCAAGCTGCTGATGCAGGCGGATACCGGCCTGCAAGTGCTGATGAAAGGCTTGCAGGATTCGATCAAACGGATGCAGGACATCATCAACGAAATCCTGACCATCAGCCGCATCATGACTAACCAGATTGATCTGTCCATCGGGCCGATCAACCCCGGCCTGGTGGCGGAGCGGGTGGTAACAGCCTTCCAGGATGTGCTGCGGCAGCGCCCGGTCAACCTGCATTTTGACCGCCAGGAATGGCCGGAACGGATGCGTGGGGACGCCGAACTGCTGGCGCTGGCGCTTTCCAACCTGCTGACCAATGCTGTCAAATACACACCGGACGGCGGACACATTTACCTGACGGCCAGTGCCGACGAGCAGAAGCAGACCATCCGCTTTATCGTGCGCGATACCGGCATCGGCGTTGCCAAAGAGGAGCAGCACCGCATCTTCGAGCGTTTCCATACCGCCGGGGATACGCAGCTTCACTCCACCAGCAAGGTGGCGTTTCGCGGCGGCGGGCTGGGGTTGGGGCTGGCGATCTGCAAGGGCATTGTGGACGCGCACGGCGGGCGCATCTGGGTGGAAAGCGAAGGCTTCGACCTGGAACAGCTGCCCGGCAGCACCTTCATCATGGAACTGCCCATCAACACGCCCTATCGTAAATCGGCGGAGTTGGGTTGAAGCGCCATGCGGTGGAGCAATAGGGGTGTTGTCGCCGCCTTTTTGACACCGTTTTTCCTGGGCATGGCCCCTATCTTTGGCAAACTCGCCATCAATGCTGGTGCCGATTCGTTCACGGTGGCGGCCTGGCGCACGGTGGTCGCGGTCGTTTTTCTGTGGGCGGTCTATTTCCTGTTCATCCGGCGGTATATCTACATCTACCCGGCGGGGCTGCTGGGCTGCGTGGTGATCGGCATCATCAACGGCATCGGCTCGCTGTTTTATTACGGCGGCCTGGGGATGCTGGACGCTTCGTTGGGGCAGCTTTTAAACGGCATGTACCTGATTTTCGTCGTGCTGCTGTCGCGGCTGGGCGGCGAGCCGGTAGACCGGCGGCTGGCGCTGCGGGTGACGGTGGCTTTCCTGGCGCTGGTGATTTTGACCGGGTTCGGCAGCACGCCCCCCAACTGGTTTGGCGTGGGGCTAATGCTGGCGAACGCGCTGATGTTCGCCGGGACGGTCATGCTCAGCCAGTATGTGCTGTACGAAATGCCCGCGCCGACCGTGACGCTGTACACGCTGACAACGATGGCGGTGCTGGTGACGATGGTCTGGGCGGCAGTCGGCACGCCCATGAGGCCGGAAGCCGCGCAGGCCGCCCTGCCGCCGATTTTTATCCTGGGGCTGACAACCGCCTTTTCGCGCGTATCGCTGTTCGCGGGGGTCAAGTTTTTCGGCAGCCTGCAAACGGCCATCCTGGCGCTGACCGAAATCGGCGTCGCGCTGGCGCTGGCCTTTTTCGTCCTGGGCGACCGGCTGACGCCCCCACAGATTTTCGGCGTCGGCCTGCTGGTGGTCAGTATTTTGATGATTCGCCCGCGCGATATGCTGCCGCACGGCGTCAACCCGACGCGCCTGGTTTCCAACCTTTCCGATTTGCAGTTTATGTGGATTGCCTTCGATCAGGCGTTTGGTAAACGACCGCCGGAAGATGGCAGTGATGACGATGACAAGTCGCTCACCACGCCCAAATTGACCACCGCCGAGATGAGCGCCCTCCGGCGTATGATGGGCGTGCAAAAAGGGCCGATTGACCCGATTCCACTGCCAAAAGAAAAACTGCCCCGCAAACGCGGACCCAAATCCCCCGGCGCGCGGGTGTAGGTCTTCACCCCCCGATGTGGTACATCTCGATTTTTGATCGGCGGCGGGCTGTTTCGGTCAATTCCGTGCGCTCCTCCGAGTAACGATCCCGCCGCGCCGTCCACATATCCCGGATGATGCGTTCCAGTTCGGCATCGCCGGCCCCGGCGCGCAGCGGCGCGCGTAAATCCGTGCCTTCGGTGGCAAACAGGCAGGTATAAAGCCGGCCTTCCGGCGAAAGCCGCAGCCGCGTGCAGTCGCCGCAGAACGGCATGGTGACGGACGCGATCAGGCCGATTTCGCCGCTGCCGTCCTGGTAGCGGAAGCGGGCGGCCACCTCGCCGCGATAGTTCCGTTCGACCGGCTCCAGCGGCATTTCGGCATGGATGCGCGCCACGATCTCTTTGGCCGGGACGACCTGCTCCAGCCGCCAGTCGTTGAGCGTGCCGACATCCATATATTCGATAAAACGCAGGATGTAACCGCGCTCTTTGGCCCAGCGCGCCAGGTCTACGATGGTATGGTCGTTGACGCCGCGCTGTACGACGGCATTGATTTTAATCGGGCTGAGGCCGGCCCGTTCGGCGGCGGCGATGCCGTCCAGCACCTTCTGCACGCCGGAGCGGCTGCCGTTCATACGGCGGAACACGGCGTCGTCCAGCGAGTCCAGGCTGACGGTGATGCGCTGCAAACCGGCCTGTTTGAGCGCCGCCGCTTTTTGTGGCAGCAGGAAGCCGTTGGTGGTCATGGTCAGGTCCTGCACGCCTTCGACGGCTCGCAGCATGGCGACCAGCTTTTCGATTTCCTCGCGCACCAGCGGCTCGCCGCCGGTCAGCCGCACCTTCACCGCGCCCATGCCCACCAGCAGGCGCGCCAGCCGGGTGATCTCCTCAAAGGTCAGGATTTCCGCCCTGGTCAGGAATTTGTAACTCTCGCCGAAGATGTCGGCGGGCATACAGTAGGTGCAGCGAAAGTTGCAGCGGTCGGTGACGGAGATGCGTAGATCGCGCAGCGCGCGCCCAAACGAGTCTTGAATCATCCCATGCAGCCTGTCTCTTCAAACGGTATACTTTAGCCAGCAGTCATTAGTCGGCAGTCTCTTGAACATGGAGGACAGTGGGCTGACAGTGGGCTGACAGTGGGCTGACAGTGGGCTGACAGTGGGCTTAAGCCCACTGTCTCAGAAGGAAGCCCAGGGTCTGTCTCGGAAGCTCACTGCCAGAGTCCTGCCGCCAGGATGCAGATTAATCTGGTTCATATAGCGGACTAAAGACTGTGGACTCAATTATACTCAACATCATCAGGTTTATGTGTTAGACGCGCCTGTGCAGCCGGAACTTTCTTTAAACGCTCATGACCGAAAAGGGAAACGCCTGTGAATGCCCAATCCGTTCCAATCGCCTGCGCGCGCTGCGGCTTGGCCGCCGGCCCGCTGGACTGGTGCTGCGCCCGCTGCGGCGGCCCACTGTGGACTGCCGATCTACCAGCTTTTAATCCGAACCTCATCCGGCACGAGGACTGGTCGCTGTGGCGCTACGCCGGTATGCTGCCGGTGTCCCGCCAGGTGACGTTGGGCGAGGGCGGCACGCCGCTGGTGCCGGCGCGGCTGCCGGACGGCGTGGTGTGGATGAAGCTGGAATACCTGAACCCCAGCGGCTCGTACAAAGACCGGGGGACGGTGACGCTGGTGAACCATCTGCTGGCGTTGGGCGTCGGCGACGTGGTGGAGGATTCGTCCGGCAACGCCGGCGCGTCGCTGGCGGCCTACGCCGGGGCCAGCGGCATCCGCGCCCGCATCTTCGTGCCGGAAAGCGCCCCCGCCGGCAAAAAACGCTTGATCGCGCTCAATGCCGAATTGATTGAGGTGGACGGCCCGCGTTCCGCGCCGACGGCGGCCTGCCGCGAGGCCGCGCGCGCCTCGGTGTATGCCAGCCACGCCTGGAGTCCGTTTTTTCTGGCCGGGCAGATGACCTGCGCCTGGGAAATCTGGGAGCAGATGGGACGGCGCGCCCCGGACGCGGTGTTATGCCCGGTGGGACACGGCGGCCTGTTCCTGGGGCTGGCGCTGGGGTTCGAGCGGCTGCGGGAAGCCGGTTTAATCGAGCGGCTGCCCCGGCTGTACGCCGTCCAGTCGGCGGCCTGCGACCCGGTGGTGCGCGCCTGGGAGTCCGGCCTGGACGAGCCGCTGCCCGCGCCGGAAGGCCAGACCATCGCCGACGGCATCGTAGTTAACCAGCCGGTGCGCGGGCGAGAAATCCTGGCGGCCATCCGCGCAACCGGCGGCCTGGCGCTGCGCGTGGACGATGAATCTACGCGGGCGGCGCAGGTGCTGCTGCTCAAACACGGCCTGCTGGCCGAGCCGACCAGCGCCGTACCGGTGGCGGCGCTGCCCACCGCGCGGGCGCACGCTGGCCTGGGCGCGACCATCGTCGTGCCGCTGACCGGCAGCGGCCTAAAAACCCTGGCGCATTAAATGAGCGCGCGGTTGAGCGCGAAAATCATCCCGGCGGCATGGCGTTTGGCGCTGCCTCACCTGGCCGCTTATGGATTCTACCTGCTGGCGGCGGTGATCGTCACCTGGCCGCTGGCGGCGGTTTTTTCGACGCATTTCATCGGGCATCCCTTCGGCGATTCCTACGAATACGCGCGTTTCGTCTGGTGGTTTAAATATGCGCTGGTCAGCGGCGAGCCGCTTTATTTCCAGCCCTGGCTGGCCTACCCGGACGGCCTGAGCGCCTGGCTGCTGTGGAGCATCCCGCTGCAATCGTTCCCGGCCTGGCTGTTCGCGTTCGTCCTGCCGCTGCCTGCCGCCATGAATTTATCCATCCTGCTGCGGCTGGCGCTCAACGGCTGGGCGATGTTTGTCCTGGTGTCCGGGCTGGTTGGGGCGCGCGGGCCGGCGCTGCTGGCGGGCGTCATCTTCCTGGCCTTCCCGACCTTTCAGGGGCAGCTGGCCGCCGGGCATACCGGCCTGCTGGCGCTGTGGCCGGTGCCGCTGTATATACGCAGCCTGCATTCGTTGGCTGCCGGTCGCCGGCACTTAGCAGTCATGGATAAACCTATTAGACTGGGCCTGATCCTGAATAGACAGCGGGCTGAATCCCGCTGCCGGTGGGTTAAAACCTCACTGTCGTCTATCAGGCTGATTCTTTTCCGCTCATCCATCAGCGTGATCTTTTTTTTCGTCCTCAGCGTCCTGGGCAGCAGTCAGATTTTGATCTTTCTGCTGCTGCCCGTGACGGCGCTGTTCGCCCTGAGGCTGGCCGCCCGCCGGGAATGGCCGCCGCTGCGGCGGCTGCTGGCGGCGGCGGGCTTGGGCGCGGGGCTGTCGCTGGTTTTTATCGCGCCGGGTTTTGTCGAGGCGCTCAACGCCCCACCCTGGCTGCGAGAGCGCGGCGACGTGTCCTTCAGCGCCGATCTGCTCGCCATCGTGTCGCCGTCGTTCCAGCACCCGCTGTTCGGCCAGCTGGATTATCCCCATGCCGTCCTGGGTGTGGATCCGTTCGAGAAAACGGCTTACATCGGCATTATCGCCGGGGTGTTGGCGCTGGCAGGCGTGTGGAAGCGCCGCGAAACGCGCGGCTGGCTGGCGCTGGCGGCGGCGGCCTGGGTGCTGTCGCTCGGCCCACTGCTCAAAATCCTCGACCGCCCGGTGACGCTGATCGCGGACGGCTACCCGACCTATATCGCGCTGCCCTGGGCGCTCTACCAGCAGATTCCTCTGCTCAACATCGTGCGCGTGCCGGCGCGTTTTAACTTTGTGGTGGCACTGGCGGCGGCGGTGCTGGCGGGTTACGGCGCGGCGGCGCTGCGGCGGCAGCCCTCGAACGGCGCGCGCGATTTGCGGCAGCGCAGCCTGGGGTGGGCGGTCTGGCTGGCACTGACCGCCGGCGTATTGTGGGAATACCGGCTGTTCTGGCCGGATATGCCGGCGCTTTCCGCCGACATCCCGGCGGCGGTGACGGCGCTGGCGGAACGCCCGGACGTGCGGGCGGTGTTCGACGCGCCCTGGGCGCACCTGCTGGCCGCCAAAGACGGCCTGTACCTGCAAACCGCCCACCACAAGCCGCTGATCGCCGGTCAGATCACGCGGCGCACGCCGGTGAACCCGGCTAAACTGGCCGTCCTGGAAACCACGCTCGACCCGGCGCTGCTGGACGCGGCAGGCGTGGACGTGTTCATCCTGCATAAAGAGTGGGATGAAGGCAGGTTGGAGCCGTTTTTCCGCAAAAAACTGGGCGCGCCGTTTTACGAGGACGCGCGGCTGGCGCTTTTTAATGCGCCGGAGGCGGAATCCGCGCCGGCTTTCACCGCCGTTCTGGCCTCTCCCGGCGGCATCACCGACCGCGCCGATTCCTACTTTTATACCCCGGAACGCACCGGGCTGGTGGTTCGGGCGGCGGTGGCGGCGGAGGGGCGCACCACCGCGCTGTATCTGGACGGCCAACCCCTGGGGCGCTGGCCGGTTTACGGCGCGGCGGAAATCGCGGCGGGGCTGACCGCCGAACCGGGTTATCACACCCTCACGCTGGCGGTCGAGCCGCCCTGTCCCGTCCCACCGGTGCCGGCGCTGGAGTGCCGGACGCTGCGTCTGGACGAAATCATCCTGGAACGGTGAGTCTTCCAGGGTAGCCGCTTGCGGCGTCCTGCGTTAAACTTTCCGGCATGACGAAGCCACTCCCCACACTTTTACCGGGCGCAGAGCCGTTTTTTTACTGGGGCGGGCCGGTCGGCTGCCTGTGTTTACACGGTTTCATGGCCTCGCCCGCCGAAGTTCGCTGGTTTGGACAGCATCTGGCCGCGCAGTCATTCACCGTTTGCGGGCCACGCCTGGCCGGTCATGGCACGAACCCCCGCGATATGGCGCGCCAACGCTGGCAGGACTGGTACGCCGGCGCCCTGGACGGTTATCACCTGCTGCGCGGGTGCTGCGAAAAGGTGTTCGTGGCCGGGCTTTCGATGGGCGGCGCGCTGGCGCTGCTGCTGGGGGCGGGTCTGCCGGTGGATGGGCTGGTGGTGCTGGCCGCGCCGGCGCAGTTCACCGACTGGCGCATGACCTATGCCCACCTCATCCGCTACGCGCTGCCCTACACCGACCAGGGCGACAGCACCGACCTGCCGCAGATCATCCGCGAAGAACAGGCGCGGCGCGGCGAACCCGTGCTGGGCCGCGTGCGTTACGACCGCTGGTCAAGCGCCGCTGTCGTCCAGCTTTATCGCCTGGTCGAAGCCGCCCGCAGCCGCCTGCCGGACGTTACCGCGCCGCTGCTGCTGGTTTATTCCGAAGCCGACGAAACCGTGCCGCTTGATAACCAGGCGCTCATCGCCGGGCAGGTGGGCAGCGCAGTGGTGGAGCGGCACATCCTCCGGCGCAGCGGCCACATTCTGACGCAGGATGTCGAGCGCGAAACCGTCTTTAAGCTGGCGGCGGATTTTATCGCCGCCCAGGCCGCCTGCCCGCAACCCTGACCCGCGCCGTGCGTATCTTTAAACAGTAAATGGCGCATCTTTGCGTTGTCAGTTTGCCCTCACCCCCTCGTTCCCCCTCTCCCAACCGCCACTTCGTGGCTAGGCGAGGGGGAGGAAAAACCCTGTCTTTCACCCCTCTCCCAGTGCCGAAGGCACGTTCGGGAGAGGGCGAGCCGAATGGGGACGAACGTCCCCTGAGCGCGAGGGGGGTGAGGGCAAAAAGTGGGCGGGCGTGAAAAGCGGTTTCATCTAAGTGGGAGTGTGTGTGATGAAAAACGTGCTGCGCATGATTTTCGACCAGATTCGGCTGACCTGGCGGCTGCTGCGCGACCCGCGCGTGCCGCTGTGGACGAAGGTAATCCCGTTTGTGGGGCTTGTCTATGTCATCTCGCCGCTGGATTTAATCCCCGATGTGCTGATCGGCCTGGGGCAGCTTGACGACTTGGGCATCATCCTGGGCGGGATGCGCCTGTTCGAGGCGGTCGTGCCGGAATACATCGTGGCGGAACACCGGCAGGCCATCGCCCGCAGCCATCACCCGCTGGAAATGGTGGATGCGCCGCGCTACCGGATTTCGCACCCCGGCGAAGGAGAAAACAAAGGCAGTTGAACGCTAGAGGGCGCGCTTATAAACGTCAAAGTGCTGAGTGCTGAGTCAAAATCCAGGCCGCGCCGGTCTGAACTCGCGC